>JBEKVU010000013.1:0-19482 GCA_049513775.1 Candidatus Acidiferrum sp. | reverse complement strand
GCTCAACAATTTTCATCTTTCGGTGGTCACGGTGCTTGGCGCGCTTTCCGCCAATAACGCCAATACTGGCGGCGGCTTTTACACCCAAGGCGGACAATTTTATTACGTGCGCGGCATCGGCCTGCTGCGCGACACGGAAGATATCGGCGAAGTGGTGGTGGGCAGCGCAAACGGCGTGCCGATTCGGCTGAAGGATGTCGGCGGCGTGGAAATCGGCCATGCTCCGAGGCTTGGAATTTTTGGCTACGAGAAAAATGATGACGCCGTCGAAGGCGTCATCCTGATGCGCACCGGCGAGCAGGCGCAAACCGTTTTGCGCGGCGTGGAGAAAAAAACCGAAGAGCTGAACGCCGGGATTCTTCCGCCGGACGTGAAGATTCACCCTTATTACGACCGCAGCGATCTAGTGCGCGTCACCACCGACACGGTAGAGTGGAACCTGATCCGCGGTATGGTTTTGGTGCTGGTAGTTTTGATTTTCTTTCTGGTGAGTTTGCGCGCTGCGCTAATCACGGCATTGACTATTCCTCTGGCGCTCCTGTTTGCGTTTATTTTCTTGCACGCCACCGGCGAGGCCGCCAATTTGCTTTCCATCGGGGCCATCGACTTCGGCATCCTGATCGACGGCACCATCGTCATGGTGGAAAATATTTACCGCGAGCTCGGCCTGCGCCACGGACAAAGCTACAATCTCAACGAGGTGATTCGTGCGGCGGCCCGCGATGTGGACCGGCCGATCTTTTATTCCGTTGCCGTCATCATCGCCGGATATTTGCCGATCTATGCGCTGACCGGCGCATCTGGAAAACTCTTTCACCCGATGGCCGATACCATGGCCTTCGCCCTTGTTGGCGCGCTGATTCTTACGCTGACGATCGTGCCCGTGCTAGCGTCGTACTGGTTCAAGAGTGGCGTCAAGGAAAAGCCCAACAAACTTTTTGACGCCGTCCGCAACTCTTACGCCAAACGGCTTGAGTGGTGCTTGGATCGTCCACGCACCACGCTGATCGTTAGCTCGGCTATCTTCATCGCCACGCTCTTTCTCATCCCGCTGATCGGCGGAGAATTTCTCCCGCATCTCGATGAAGGCGCGCTGTGGGTGCGCGCCACCATGCCGTACACCATTTCCTTCGAGGAGTCCGCCAAGTTCGCGCCCAAAATCCGCGACCTGCTAATGCAATATCCGCAGGTGACGACCGTGGCTTCCGAGCTCGGACGCACCGACGACGGCACCGACCCCACGGGATTTTTCAACTGTGAGTTTTATGTGGGCTTGCTGCCCTACGGCGACAAAGCCTGGAAAAAAACCTCGATCCACACCAAGGATGAGCTTTCCAAGGATCTGGAAAAGAAATTTAATACCTACCCCGGCGTCATTTTTAATTTCACGCAGCCCGCCGAAGACGCCGTGGACGAGGCGCTCACCGGCTTGAAGAGTTCCCTGGCGGTAAAAATATTCGGGCCCGACCTCGACGTGCTCGAAAAAAAGGCCGTTGAAATCAAGCAGGTGCTGGACAAAACCCCGGGATTCACGGAGCTGACGGTAGTTCGCGAATTGGGCCAGCCTAATCTGATCGTCAAAGCGGACCGCGCGAAAATTGCACGTTACGGAATTAACGTGGCGGACGTCGAAGCCGTGATTCAGGCGGCGGTCGGCGGCCAAGCGGCAACACAAGTAATACAGGGTGAAAAATTGTTCGATTTGGTGGTGCGCATGGAGCCGAAATACCGCTCGACGGCGCACGATATTGGCGACCTGCTGGTTCCCTCCCCGGCCGGGCAGGCCATTCCGCTTTCTGAACTCGCCACCATTAGCGAGGCTAGCGGCGCGTCCTTTATCTATCGCGAAGACAATTCGCGCTATATCGGCATTCAGTTTTCCATCGTGGGCCGGAACCTCGAAGGCGTGATCAACGATGGCCAGGCCGCGATCAAGAAAAAAGTCTCGCTGCCGCCCGGCTATACGCTCAATTGGGGCGGCGAATATAGCGAACTGCTCGAAGCCAAAGCGCAATTCGCGGTCATCGGTCCGCTGGCGCTAATGCTGATTTTTCTGATTCTCTTTGCGCTGTATGGCAATTTCAAATTTCCCATCACCATCGCGCTCGGCGTGGTGCTCACCGAACCGGTTGGCGCGTTGATCGCTCTCAAGCTTACGCACACGCCTTTCAGCGTCTCGAGCATTCTCGGTTTGTTGGCGCTGCTTGGAGTTTCGGTCGAAACCGCGGTTATTTTGGTCAGCTACATTAATAAGCTGCGCCTTGAAGGCAAGTCCGTCCGCGACGCCACGCTCGAAGCTTCGCTCTTGCGCTTGCGGCCCATCATGATGACGGCGTTGGTCGCCTGCCTGGGCCTGCTTCCCGCCGCCATTTCTACCGGGGTGGGCTCGGACACGCAAAAGCCGTTCGCCATCGTCGTGGTTGCCGGATTGGTGTCGCGTTTGTTGCTTGGATTCTTCGTGAATCCCGTGCTTTACGAAATTGTGGCCCGCGAAGGCGACGTCTTGCAGGTGTAGCGCCACACGGCTTGCCGCCATCGTCTGTTCGAGGCGACAAATGTTTTGCCTGTGAACAGCAAATCGCAGTATCTTCCTTTTGTTCGAAGCCGAACGGCAGCTAATTTGCTCGCGGGCCATTCGCCGTGGTTGCTCCGTGCCGTTTCGCGGACTAATTTCTCTGTTGGAGACGAACGTGAAAAAACTGCTAGGCATTCTGGCCGTTGTATTGGCTTTTTCTCTGCCTGTTTTTGCGCAGCGCGCTGAGCAGCACCCGGCTCCGGTTCACGGCGTGGGCGGCGGACACATCCCTGCGCACGGGCCCGCGCCCGTGCGGAACGCTTCCGCGCACCTGCCTTCTGAAAACCGCAGCTTCGTGGACAAAGACGGACACCCCAACGCCCCGCACGTACACGCCAAAGGCGATAAATGGGTAGGCCACGATACCGGACCGAACGATCCCCACTATCACCTCGATCATCCCTGGGAGCTCGGCCGTTTCACCGGCGGCTTCGGGCGCGGACACGTGTGGCATCTCGGCGGCGGCAGCCGCGACCGCTTCTGGTTTGGAGGCTTTTATTTTTCCGTGGCGCCGTATGATTTCGGTTACGTCGATGGTTGGCTGTGGGACAGCGACGACATCGTGATCTACGAGGATCCCGATCACGTCGGTTACTACCTGGCGTACAACGTGCGGCTCGGCACGTACGTGCATGTGTTGTATTTGGGGAACAGCTGATCGCTGAAAATGTTTGTGGGGCGCAGCCTTCTCGAAATTCCGGAGAAGGTTGCGCCCCGTTTCGGTTGGGTTGCTACTCCTTCTTTGGCTGCGCGGTCGGCGGCAAAATTCCGTTCAGCCGCAAATACACCGCTTCCGTGCTGTAGTGATCGCTCCACGATCCCGCCAGAATCAGCCACGCCGCGGCGCGCGGAACCATGCGCCCGCCAAAAATCGCAATTTGCTCGCCCAGTTTGCTATCGTCTACATTCGCCAGCGCCGTGGTGCAATAATCAAACGACGCTTTCAATCCGGCTACCAGCTTGTCCTTGCCATCGGCCTCCGCCAGCTTGGTGTCCGGCGCTGGCGTTCCAGAAAGCTTCGAGCACAGCGTGGTGTTGGTATCCGCAATGTGAACGACCAGATGGCCAAAGGTCATCATGTCCGGCGTGGGCTTGAAGCCGTATTTATCCGCGGGCATGGATTCGGCCGCCGCCACCATGCTCTTGTTCACGCGCCCCAATTGGAATTTCACGGATGTGCTCAGGGGATTTGGCACGTCCGGCGCAGTTGCCGGCGCTTGCGCTACGCACCTCGGCACACTACCCGCAAACATCGCAGCGAGCGCAACGAACAGCATCAGTCTGATCTTTTTCATGGGTGTCTCCAGTCTGTCTTCGGGGAAACCGAACGTGGCGTCGGATTTCCTTCCCGTTTTTGTCGGCCTGCATGCGAGCATACGCCGCCGGCTGGCATCCAACAACATATGCATGCACGGCTGAAAAGTAACACACAAGCCAAATTGACCGTCGCCGAAACAGCTTCTAACATGGAAAGCGCTGCAGTTCTAGCCAAGCGCTTGCGAAATGAGCCCATCATGAATGCGATCTTCCGTTTGCCGCCGCGGTTCGGCACCCTAGGCGTGGCGTTTCTAGCTCTTCTGGGACTCGCGAGCCTCACACCCCGCTGCGCCGCGCAGACGCCAGATGAAATCGTAGCGAAGGTACTCGCCGCCCGTGGAGGCGCGGAGAAAATTAAAGCTATCCGCAGTCAGCGTATCACCGGGAAAATCTCTTTCGGCCCGGATGCCGAGGGTCCGTTCTCCGTCGAGTTTGTTCGGCCCAGCAAAATGCACATGGAAATTACCATCAACGGCCAGATCATCATCCGCGTCTATGACGGCAAATCCGGCTGGGTACTCAATCCTTTCTCTCCCAACAAAGATGTTCAGCCCATGGATGCCGACGAACTGCTCCACATCTCTGACGAAGCCGATTTTGACGGCCCGCTGCTTGATTATCAGAGCAAGGGGAATCAGATCGAACTGCTCGGCAAGGACGAACTGGATGGCAAGCAAGTCTTCAAATTGCGGTTGACCACCAAGATCGGCGATGCGCGGACGTATTTTTTCGATGCGTCCACGTTTCTGCTAATGAAATGGGAGGGCCAGCGCACCACGGAGGGTCACGAGATTCCGATCGAGACGTTCTTTAGCGACTACCGCGAGGTCAACGGTCTCAAATTTGCCTTTGAAATCGATTCCGATTCGCCCGGCAGTGCGCAGCAGCAGAAAATCACCATCGAGAACATCGCCATTGACGCCAAGATTGACAACGCGCGCTTCGCCAAGCCGTCCGCATCCGCGGATCCGGCTACTGTGCCACCGCAGCGTTGACGTACCGCGTCAGCTCGCGTCGGCAAACTTTTTCGCCCATGCCTAGTGCTCAAGAAAAATCGTCGGCGCAAACCGCGCCTGCCGGGCTGTGCACCACGTGCTGCCACGCGCGGCCAATCACTTCCGCTCGCGGCTCCTCATTCTTACTGTGTGAATTGAACGCCACCGATGCACAGTTTCCCAAGTATCCGCGTCTCCCAGTGCTGCGCTGTGCGGGGTTCGCGGCGCGTGGCTCTGGTAATAACAACGCTACATAAATAGGTGGTCGCGTATTCGCCGGATCTCATCCTTCCCCGCGAGGTGCGTATGCTCCTCGCCTCCCGCGCACGCCTTGCAGCGTTCGCATTTGTGTCACCGCTGATTTTCGCCGCTCCGGCCGCTGCCGAGAAGCTGTCCAGCAGGTGCATTCCACCAGGAGCTACAGTGACCCTCGATGGCGTCGCCGCGGGCGTCACGTCATTTGAGAAAGACATGCCCGGCGGGAGGGTTTTCCATAACGCCGTTCGATCTGGGCGACCAACTTATCAAAGAGTGGCGCCAGGTCGATTAGCGGGAACCGCTTTCCGTCCGTGCGCGCGTCCGGTAAAAGAAACTCGATGAGACCGAGCCGAGTTTCCACGTCGTATTCCCCCAAAGCTTTATCAAGCAATAAAGCTCTGGCTCATGCTTAAGGAACCAATTCCAAAAGGCTTTGCGAGCGTCCATACAAGTCGATGTTACACCGCACTAGCGTTTCGCGGTTGCGGGGCGTCGCCACTCAGTCTTGATACCTCGCGTCAATGGAAAAATGAGCCGCGATTTTAATGGCCGCGGCTTGACCCTACTCACCCTGGCCGATAAGCTGAATTATCTACGCGGGTGCTCACGTTCATGGAAACGATTCACGTCACATTGCCGGATGGCAGCGTTAAAGATGTCCCTAAGGGGACTACGCCGCTCGAGATTGCCAATGGAATTTCGCCACGGCTGGGCAGCGCGGCGCTGGTAGCTCGCGTGTTTACAAAAGACGGCCCGTTTGTCGGGGAGCCGGACTTTATTTTGGAGAGCGGCGCAAAAGAAGAAGGCGAACTGATCGATTTGCGCCATCCGCTCGATCGCGACGTCAAGCTGCAAATCTTGACCGAAAAAGATCCCGATTCACTGTACGTTTTCCGCCATTCTGCCGCGCATCTGTTGGCCGCCGCGGTCATGGAACTGTATCCCAACGTGAAATTGGGTATCGGTCCGCCGGTTGAAAACGGATTTTTCTACGATTTTTTGCGCGAAGAGCCGTTTACCGAGCAAGATCTCGAGAAAATCGACAAGAAGATGCACGATCTTTCTTCGGCGAATCTTTCCAACGAGCGCAAATATATTCCCAAGCCCGAAGCGCTGGAGATGTACAAGAATTCCAACCAGCCTTTCAAATACGAACTGGTGGAAGAAAAAGCCAACGAGCTTTTGGTTTCTTTTTACACCACCGGAAAATTCATCGATTTCTGCCGCGGCCCGCATATCCCTTCCACCAAAAAAATCACCGCGTTCAAGCTGATGAGCGTGGCCGGCGCCTACTGGAAAGGCCAGGAAGGCAATCCGCAACTGCAGCGTATTTACGCCGCCGCCTTTTACAACCAGAAAGATCTCGACGAATATTTGCATCGCCTCGAAGAAGCCAAGCGCCGCGACCACCGCAAACTCGGCGCCGAGCTGGATTTGTTCAGCATTCAGGAAGAAGCCGGCCCGGGGCTCATTTTCTGGCACCCTAAGGGCGGCCTGGTGCGCACGCTGGTAGAAAATTGGCTGCGCGAGGAGCTGCAAAAGCGTGGCTACGACCTCGTGTTCACCCCGCACATCATGCGCCTCGATCTTTGGAAGACCAGCGGGCACACGGGCTTTTACAAGGACAGCATGTTTGGCGCCGTGGAGGTGGAAAAAGCCGATTATCAGCTCAAGCCCATGAATTGTCCGGGCCACATTTTGATTTACAAATCCAAGCTGCGCAGCTACCGCGATCTTCCCGTGCGGCTCGCGGAACTTGGGACGGTGTATCGCTACGAACGCAGCGGGGTGTTGCACGGATTGCTGCGCGTGCGCGGGTTTACGCAGGATGACGCGCATATTTTCTGCACTCCATCGCAAATCGAATCCGAAGTTCAAGGCTGCGTGGATTTTGCCTTCGCGGTAATGAAGAATTTTGGCTTCGAGAAATTTGAGGTGGAGCTCTCCGACTGGGACGCCACGCATCCGGAGAATTACGCGGGCAAGCCGGAAGATTGGAAGCGCGCCACGGACGCGCTGGCCAACACCATGAACCGCATGAACATTCCGTTCAAGAAGATCGAAGGTGAAGCCGCGTTCTACGGGCCGAAAATCGATATCAAATTGATCGATGCGATTGGCCGGCCATGGCAACTTGGCACCGTGCAGTTCGATTTCAATTTGCCCGCGCGCTTCAAGCTCGAATATGTCGCGGACGACGGCGCCAAGCACCAGCCGCTGATGGTGCACCGCGCGCTGCTTGGCTCGGTAGAGCGTTTCTTTGGCATCTTGATTGAGCATTACGCTGGCGCGTTTCCGTTGTGGCTGGCTCCAGTGCAAGTGGAAATCTGTCCGGTCAGCGAAAAAGTCGCGGCGTATGCTCAGAAGATTACCGATCAGTTGAAAGCCGACGGCTTCCGCGTGCATCTTGACGATCGCAGCGAGAAATTGCCGGCGAAAATCCGGGACGCGCAGTTGCAAAAAATTCCCTACATGCTGGTGGTAGGGGCCAAGGAAGCCGAAGCCGGCACGGTCTCCGTGCGCCATCGCACCAAAGGCGATTTGGGGCCAAAGCCTGTCGCCGAAGTGATCGCCGCGCTGCACGAAGAAGTGCGCAACCGCAGCCACGCTTAGCTTCGTGCATTAATCGGTAGATGGGTTCGGGCTGGCTCCGAACCGGCGGCAAAGAGCCTCGAGCACCTTTCATGGCTACCATCGCAGCAGCGCGCGTAGTTCTGGATGAAGTGACTTTAGCGCGCGCGCTGGCCGAACTCTCCGCGGCGGATGCGGATTTGGCGGGCGTGATCGAGCTGTATGGTCCGCCGCCGCTGTGGGCTCGCGAACCCGGTTTTCCCACGTTGCTGTATATCATCCTGGAGCAGCAGGTTTCGTTGGCCTCCGCGCGGGCGCTGTACCAGCGCTTGCTGGATACCGTGAAGCCGCTCACTCCCGGAAGATTTCTCAAACTGAGCGACGCAAGATTGCGTGAGCTCGGATTCAGTCGCCAGAAAACGCTGTATACCAAACTGCTCGCCGAAGCGATTCAAGCGCGCAAGCTGGCGCTGCACAAATTGCACGAGCTCGAAGATCACCACGCTCGGCAAAAACTCATCGCGCTAAAAGGCATCGGCGTGTGGACCGCGGATATTTATTTGATGAGCGCGCTGCGCCGGCCGGACATTTGGCCGGTTGGCGACTTAGCACTGGCTAGCGCGGTGCAAGAAGTGAAGAAGCTGCGCCAGCGCCCATCACCGCAACGCCTGGAAAAACTCTCGCAACCTTGGCGTCCCTGGCGCGCCGTCGCCGCGCGCATCTTCTGGCATGCCTACCTGAGCAAACGCGGCCAAAAAACCACAGCCATCAGCCTGTAGTCGTCTTTGCCGAGGTCTGGTTCCAAGCGCATTCTTGAACGCGCCAGCGAGAATTTGCTTTTCGCCACTTACCCGGCGTGATTCTTTCACGCGCATGTTCTTCGTCCGCGGGCGAAATTTGTAAATCCTGCCAGCAAGCCATCTCCGGCGCCTACTACCGCGTCAATGGCATGCTTGCGTGCGCAAACTGCGCGGAGCACATTCGCCGGCAATCGCCAAAGGATACACACAGCGCGTTCGTGCGCGGGATCACGTTTGGCATCGGCGCGGCAATTCTAGGATTTATATTGTTTGCCAGATTCGTGATCATCACGGGAATCTCGCTAGGCTACATCTCGTTGGCCGTCGGGTTGCTGGTCGGTAAAGCCATGAAACTGGGCTCGAACGGTGTCGGCGGCCGCCGGTATCAGATTGCGGCTGCCGCACTGACGTATGCGGCGGTATCCATGGCCGCGATATCCATTGCCATCACTACCAGGGAATCGGGCAACAAGAAAAGATTTAATCGACTAGGTCGCAGCACGCGCCGCGGAACAACGGACAGCCAGCGGAGGTAGACAATCCACCGCTGAATCCAACGCCGGAGTCGCAGGCGAAACCAAAACTGAAGCGCGAAACAGGTATTCACTACCTTCGGCGTGCCGGCGCTTTTGGGATTGGCATCTCCATTTCTTGAATTGCAAAGTCTGTGGCACGGCCGCATAGATAACGTGATTTTGTTTGGTGGCGTAAGAATCGCTTGGCAACTCGCTGCTGGGCCGAAGCGGGAGATTCTGGGGCCCTTCCCGGCGACGCCTCGAGGCGCTTTGCCAACTTCTGCCACGTAAGGCATTCTTGCTTCTGTGAATTCCACGACTTGTCCGACTGAACCGTTGCGCAATTGCCATAATTGTGGTGGCCCTTTGGGGCTTGGGGCGCTGGTTTGCCCGCAGTGTCACACGTTGCTGCACAGCGAAGAGTTATTGCGTATTTCCGCTGCGGCCAAGGCGCTCGAGGAACAGGGCGAGCTCTTGAAGGCGCGCGATACGTGGTTTACCGCACTGCCGCTGCTGCCGCATGAGGCGGATCAGGCGCAGTGGATCCGCGGGCACATCTACAAGCTGGAAATCTCCGCGAAGAATGCCGCCCCGGCGGCGCCGAAGTATCAGTGGGCGAAACGGCTGGGACCGCTGGCACCCATTGCTGTGCTTCTGGCGAAAAGCCAGGCGTTCATTCTGGCGCTTTTCAAGTTCAAATTCGTATTCAGTTTGTTGGCGTACATGGTGATTTACTGGCAACTGTTTGGCGCAAAATTTGGCGTGGGGTTTGCGCTGCTAATTCTGGTGCACGAGATGGGGCACTTCATCGACATTCGGCGGCGCGGTTTGCCGGCGGATATGCCGGTATTTTTGCCGGGTTTTGGCGCGTACGTGCGCTGGCAAGCGCTGGGCGTGACGCGGCAGACGCGCGCGGAGGTGAGCCTGGCCGGACCGCTCGCGGGTCTGCTCGGTGGAGTGTTTTGCTTAGCGATGTGGTGGGGCAGCGGTTCAGGAATTTGGGCGGCGCTGGCGCGGTCCTGCGCGTGGTTGAATATTGTGAATCTGACGCCGATCTGGGTGCTGGATGGCGGCCAAGCGGCCAATGCGCTGGATAAATCGCAGCGTTTCGCGCTGCTGGCGGCTTGCGCGGTGTTTGGTTATTTCGTGCGCGACTGGAGCTTTGCGATCGTGGGTGCGGGCACGGCGTACCGGCTATTTACCCACGATTTGCCGCCGCAAGGCAGTCGACGGGTAACCGCTTATTTTATTGCTGTTCTGGCTGGGTTGGCGCTGCTGATGCGCTTGGCTCCGGGACGACTTTTTGGCGGGTCGTAGATGGCCGTAAGCTGCTTGCGGCGGGGTGGCCGACGCGTGCTATACTTTGAAGCCCGTCCCCGGTGCTTTTCTTCACTGTGGACGTGGGTGTGGTGAAGTGTGGGCCGCCTGACTAAAGCTGCGGTCCGTTCCACAGGATGACGCCCTGCAGGGCGTCGCTACAAAGCTACAGACGTGCAAGGCGCCTAGATCACCCGGCGTTTTTTGTCCAAAGGGGGAATTATCGCTGAACGGAATTTTCGACAGGCCGATCGCATTCGTATCAATGAACGAATCCGGGCGCGCGAGGTCAGAGTTATCGATGAAGAGGGCGGCCAGCTCGGAGTGATGCAGCCGTTCGAAGCTATTCGCATGGCCAAGGAAAAGGGTCTGGATCTGGTGGAGATTTCGCCCACCGCCGATCCGCCGGTTTGCAAGATTACGGACTACGGCAAATATCTTTATCAGGCGAATAAAAAAGCGCACGAACAGCGCAAGAGCAGCCGCGGGTCGCAACTGAAAGAAGTGAAATTCCGGCCGAATACCGCGGAGCACGATTATCAGGTGCGCAAGAATCAGATTCTGCGTTTTCTGGGCGAAGGCCACAAAGTACGGGCCATGATTTTCCATCGCGGCCGCGAAATGGCGCACCAGGAAGTGGGGCGCGCGAAAATGTCTCGGCTGTTGGGAGAAATTGGCGAGAGTTGCCTGATTGAAACGCCGGCGCGCATGGAAGGCAACGTTCTCGTGGCACTTCTGGCACCGAAAAAAGGCGCGGGAGCGGTGAAGCCCGTGGGGCAGACGACGAGCAACGCCAGTCAGGCTTCGTAGTTTGATTTCGCCCGACGCGCGGACGAAGTCGGGAGCAGGAAGAAATAGACGAGAGGAAGTAACGGAATGCCACGGAATTCAACGAATCCCAAGAAGAAGTTGAAGACGCATCGCGGGGCGCGTAAGCGTTTTAAGATCACCGCGTCCGGGAAAATCAAGCGGATGCATTCAGGCAAGCGGCACTTGCTGGGCACGAAGAAGCCCGGACGCATGCGCAAGTTGAAGAAGTTGACGCTGGTGAGCGAGGCCGACGTGCGGACCTTGCGCCAGATGCTGCCGTACGGATGATTGCTTCGTCCGCACAAAGAGCGAGAAAGCGGCGTCAAGCCGCCGTACTCGAAAGAGTTTCTTCGTAACGCGTGATTCGTTCTCAGCTTCGGCTAGGAAACGAAAGCGCGGTTTCGAAGGAAAGGCGGGGCGCAAGCCCTGCAACATTGTTCCCTTGTGGCTGACTTCGTGTTGACCAACGAGCGGAACGATGATCGAGCCAGGCAGCGCTTCACGGGTGCCTGCCGGCCGATTCGCCGCACATAAGAATGCCCGCAGAAATGCGCGGCGTTTTTCGCGGTAGCAGTACCTCAGAGACAAACCCGCTGCCGTGCACGCTGTTTTGGTGTGCGCCCACCTTGTTTGTCTCTATCTAAAAGGAGAAACCCCTATGGCTCGCGTAAAACGCGGCACAAAGCGCCGTGCGAAGCGCAAAAAGTATTTAAAGCGCACAAAAGGCTTCTTTCTAACCAAGAGCAAGCTGTATCAATCGGCGCAGGAAGCAGCGAACCGTGCGGATCGTTATGCGTTCCGCGACCGCCGCGTGAAAAAGCGGCAGTATCGTCGCTTGTGGATTCAGCGTATTGGCGCGGCAGCCCGGTTGAACGGGTTGACGTACGGGCAACTGATTCACGGATTGAAGGCTGCTGGCGTGACGCTGGACCGCAAAGTCTTGGCGGACATCGCGGTGAAGGATGCCGCGGGGTTTGCCACGCTGGCGGATACGGCGCGGCTGGCGGCGCCTCCGGTGAAGAAGGCTACGCGCAGGCCCGCGGCGTAGTTCTTGATGGCGGGCGCGGCTTTGTGTTGCTGCGCCCGTTTTTTCTCGGTCGTCGTTCACGGCGACCATTTTTGTTGACCAGATCGAAGAATGCGAATCTAGAGATTCGCCACCGCCGAAGACACAAGAAGAATTAACGGTACGGGTCTGAAGATCTGCACTAGGGCTGGGAAAGTTGCCGCGCTCATGAATTCTATCGACAGTAATGTCTCTCAGAAATTGGGCGAGCTGGGCGTCGCGGACGCCGCGGGTCTAGCGCCGCTTTTCGCGCAAGTGCAGGGCGGATTCGATGCCGAGATGTCGGTGGCTACGGATGAAGCGTCGTGGAAAGTGTTTCGCGATGCGTGGCTGGGGCGCAAATCGGGCGTGCTGGCGCAAATTACCGACAATTGGCTGAAGCCGGCATCGTCAGAATTGAAACGCGACGTCGGCGCTGCGCTCAACGACTTGCGCGCGCATGTCGAAGCGAAGATTGAAGAGCGGCGTTTGGCGATAGAAGCCGGCGCGGAGCAATCGGCGGCCGCGCGAGATGCGGTGGATCTTTCCCTGCCGGGCGTGGTGCGTCCGATCGGTTCGCGGCATTTGATTCGGCAGGTGTTTCAGGAAATTGAAGATATTTTTGTGTCCATCGGATTTTCTGTGGTCGAAGGTCCGGAGATTGAAACTCCTTATTACAATTTTGAAGCGTTGAACATTCCCGAGCACCATCCGGTGCGCGACGACATGGACACGTTTTATCTGGCATTGCCCAAAGGCGCACCATCTCCGCTGCTGTTGCGCACGCATACTTCGCCTGTGCAAATTCGCACGATGGAGAAAATGCAACCGCCCGTGCGGGTGATTGTGCCGGGCAAGGTGTACCGCCGCGACAATCCGGATGCCACGCATTCCTTTGCGTTTCACCAGATCGAAGGGCTGGCTGTCGATGCGGACATTACGTTTTGCGACTTTACCGGAACCATTGAATATTTCGTGAAGCAATTTTTTGGCGCGGGCGTGAAGACGCGATTCCGGCCAAGTTATTTTCCGTTTACGGAGCCGAGCGTCGAGTTCGACGTGTCCTGTCCGTTTTGCGGCGGCGGCGGCACGGCGCCAAGCGGCGGGACTTGCGCCAAGTGCAAAGGCGCGGGCTGGATAGAGCTGTTTGGTGCGGGGATGGTTGATCCGGCGGTGTACGGCTTCGTGCACTACGATTCAAAAAAAGTGAGCGGCTTTGCGTTCGGCATCGGGATTGACCGGCTGGCGATGCTGAAATATGGCATCGACGACATTCAGGTATTTTTTCAGAACGATGTGCGCTTCTTGCGGCAGTTTCCGTGAGCGGAGCGCGGAGCACGATGACTTTCGCCGATGCCAAGCAGCGCTTTTCGAGGCGGGTGGCGGACTATGTGCGCTACCGGCCTGGGTATCCCGCGGCGTTGCTGGACTTGCTGCGCGATGAGTGCGGTTTGCACGCGGAAGACTCGTGCATCATCGCGGATATTGGATCGGGAACGGGGCTGCTGGCAGAACTCTTTCTGAAACAAGGGAATCGCGTCTATGGCGTGGAGCCGAATCACGAGATGCGCCAAGCCGGCGAAGCGTATCTGCGCGCGTACAAAGATTTCGTGAGCGTGCTTGGCTCCGCGGAAGCCACTACGCTTGCCGATAGCAGCGTGAACTTCGTTACAGCGGGGCAGGCGTTTCATTGGTTCGAGCCGGCTGCGGCGCGAAGAGAATTTGTTCGTATTCTCACGCCTGGCGGCTGGGTGGTGGTGGCGTGGAACGACCGGCGCATGGATACGCCGTTCGCGCGGGATTACGAAGCAATGTTGCAACGCTATGGGACAGATTACGGCAAGGTACGCGAGGCGTATCCGCAGCCGGCGACAATTAAAGAATTTTTTGGCGAGGTGCAATTTGGCGAGCGCGAGCTGAGCAACAGCCAAATATTCGATTGGAAAGGATTGACGGGACGCTTGCACAGCAGTTCCTACGCGCCCACAGAAGGGCACGTGAACTACGCCCCGATGATGGCCGAGCTGAAACGGATCTTTGATGCGCACCAGGAAGACGGGCGGCTGCGCATGGAATATCAAACGATTATTTATTTTGGACAATTGAGAAGCGCCGGGACGAACGCATGAAAGTTGTTTATGAGTGGCTGAAAGAGTTCGTGGATGTGCCGGTTTCCGCGGAGGACCTAGCTTCGCGGCTGGCGCTGACCGGGACGAATATCGGCGGTGTGGAGCATGGCGCGCGCGGCGCGGTGATCGACGCGGAAGTGACTTCGAACCGCCCCGATTGCCTGGGGCATTTGGGGATCGCACGGGAAGTTTCGGCGATTTACAAAACTCCTTTGAAAAACGTGGCGTCAAGTGCGTCCAACCTGGACGCGCGAGCCACGGGAAATGAACTGCCAAAGGTTGGGGTCGAGATTCAGACGCGGGAGATCTGCGGGCGCTTCGCGGCGCGCCTTATTCACGGCGTGAAAATTACGCCATCGCCGCAATGGTTGAAGGACCGGCTGGAAGCTTGCGGGGTGGCCAGCATCAACAACGTGGTGGACGTGACGAACTACGTGATGATGGAACTGGGGCATCCGCTGCACGCCTACGACTACGACAAAGTACGCGATCAACGCATTGTGGTGCGAAGAGCCCGGGCCGGGGAAAAAACGCGCACGTTGGATGGCGTGGAGCGCTTACTTGATGCGGGTACCGGAGTGATTTGCGACGGCGATGGCTCCCGCGTGGTGGGCATCGCGGGAATTATGGGCGGTGCGGAAACGGAAATTTCATTTTCCACGAAGAACGTGCTGATGGAATGCGCGTGGTTCGACCCCATCGCGGTGCGGCGGGCGGCAAGGGCGTTGCGGCTGCATACGGAAGCGTCCACGCGGTTTGGGCGCGGCGCGGACCCGGAGATGGCGGACACGGCTTTGCGCCGCAGCGTGGAATTAATTTTGCAGTTGGCCGGCGGCGAGCTGCAAAGTGGCGCGGTGGATGAGTATCCGGGCAGACCGCCGTGCAAAAAAATCCGCGTCACAAGGACGGAATTTCTGCGCGTGATGGGCGCGGACGTTCCGGACAAGGAACTGGAAGCCGCGCTCGGCGCACTGGGCTTTGCTCCGGCGCGAGTGGACGATCATCGCGGAGCCGCTGGTTCACTGTTGGCGGCTTGGGAATGCACACGGCCATCGTGGCGCGCGGACGTGGAGCGCGAAATTGATTTGATTGAGGAGATCGCGCGCATCTATGGCCTGGATAAATTTCCGCCGCGCTTGCCGGCGGCGCGAGTCGGCGCGGCGCGGCTTCCGTGTTTTGAGGCCGAAACACGATTGCGCGAGCGGTTGATCGGGCTGGGCTACCGAGAAATACTTACCATTCCGCACGTCGCCGAGGAGCGCGATGAGCTCTTTCGCCCGCATGGCGTGACTCCTGCCCGGCTCGCGAATCCACTTTCCCTAGAAGCGGGAATGTTGCGATCGACGGGACTTGTCGGCGTTGCCGGAGCATTGGAGTGGAACTTGAATCACGGGCAGCGCAATGCTCGGCTGTTTGAAATTGGGCGGCAGTATCGGCTGGTGGGAGATCAGTCCGTCGAAACGCGCGTGCTGTCGCTCGGAGCAACGGGTGAAGCGCGCGCCCACGGGCTATATGATGGCGCACGCGATTTTACTTTTGCGGATCTGAAGGGCGATCTCGACGCAATCGGGATGTTGGCGGGCGGTTTTCAATGGGCTGCGAAAGGCGCGGACGCGGACAAAAAACAGACAGAGCCAGAATGGCTGAATCCTGCGAAACGCGGGCATATTTCTTTGGGCCAGGAGGAGCTGGGTGTGGGTGGCCAACTCGCTCGGCGCGTGGCGGATAAATTGAAGTTGCGCCAGGACGTGTTTTTGGCGGAATTGTCGCTCGAGCCTTTCTACCGCGCGTACTACACCGTGAAGGACGGGCGAAAATACCAGCATTTGCCGCGGTTTCCGGCTGTGGAGCGCGATTTTTCGTTGTTCTTACCGGAAGGTGTCCATTTTTCGGCGGTGGTCGAGGCGATTCACAGTTTGGCGATCCGGGAGATTTCTTCCATCGACGCCACGGACCTTTTTCGCGGAAAGAATGTTCCGGCGGGTAAATATTCTTTGCTGGTGCGTGTGAAGTTTCAGAGTCGTGAAGGGACCCTCACGGACGCCGAGACCAGCGAGTTTTCCGCAAAGATTGTTAGAGTTTTGTCCGAGCAGCTTGGAGCGCAGCTTCGCACTGCGGCGTGAGCAGGCCCGCGACTAGACGGTTAGCGCGCGGCGTTCGGAAGGCAGCAGCGTGACCACGGTATAGACGCCTAGCATTAGCCCCAGCGGCAGCTCAGGAAGCGCCAGGAATCCTGCGCACAGCGCCAGAACTCGCCCAGACGACCATCTCGTCAACAGCGCAAGACCCGCAAGGACACCCAACACACCGCAAACAATCGAGTACAGAATAATCGCTGCGTAGAAGAAGTGGAAAGTGTCCATCAGCGTGAAAGGGTTCGCCACTCGCGAGAGCAGTGTGCCGAACATCACCGTGGCGGTAGCCTGAAACGCGAGCAGCCAAATCGCCAGCAACACGCGGGCGATGCCGTAGACGATCCAGCAGAGTCCTAGAGCAGTGCGCGTTCCTACCGTGGTTTTTGTAAGCAAATCGTCGGACTCGATATTCCTCGCTTCAAAATGCCCTACTGTGCCGGTATGTGACATTCGGTCCTCTTTCCTTCACAGAAACTGCGGAACGTGGCCGGACAGTTCGATGAACTTTGGAAAGTGAGTGGCGACGAACCGCGCAGGAAGCAGGAGATTGAATATCGAAGAGGAAGAGAAAAAGCGCCCCAGCCCTAGGACCTCGATCTCTCGAGGTGTCACGCTTTTCCTCTTCACCCTTCAATTTTGCGGAGGGTAAGCACCGCACAGCCATACTCGCAAAAGCGCTGCGGATGGTCTATACAACGGATACTGTATGTGGAATTGGCAGTTGCCGTATTTCATTTTAGCGCCCGTAGGCGACGGTTTCTGTACGCCGCAACATTTTGGATTTCTTCGAGCCAAAATGTGTTTACTATTTGCACGTGGCGGCGGGCGGACAAATTCGCATCGGGATTTCTGGGTGGCGCTACACGCCATGGCGCGGAGTGTTCTATCCGGACAAGCTCACGCAGAAATTGGAGCTGTCCTACGCTTCGAGCAAGTTCAAGTCGCTGGAAATCAACGGGACATTCTATTCGCTGCAACGGCCGACGAGTTTTGCGCGCTGGAAGGCCGACACGCCGGAGGATTTTGTTTTCTCGGTGAAGGGGCCGCGGTTCATTACGCATATTCGGCGCCTGCGGGAGGTCGAGATACCCGTGTCGAACTTCCTAGCTTCGGGCGTGTTGCTGTTGGGCGAGAAGCTAGGTCCTTTTCTATGGCAATTTCCACCCAGCCTTCACTACGACCACGAACTCTTTGAAAGTTTCTGCAAGATTCTCCCGATGAACGGCGGTGCCGCAACTGAAATGGCGCGGCACCATGACGAGTGGGTTCGCACAGAAGAGGACGCTGAGATTCCGGCAGAGGTTCCGATTCGCCACGCGATTGAGATCCGGCACAAGAGTTTTGCCAATGCTGAATTTGTGGAGCTCTTGCGGCGCTATAAGGTGGCGTTAGTCTGTGCAGATACCCCCGAGTGGCCGCGGCTGATGGATCTCACTTCCGATTTCGTGTACTGCCGATTGCACGGAAGCGAAAAATTGTATTCCAACGGTTACGATGATAAGGCGCTGGATGATTGGGCCACCCGCGTTGTTGATTGGGCGCAGGGGCGCGAGCCTGAAGATGCCCGTCGGGTAATCGACAGTGCTGGACCGAAGCGCCGGGCGCGGGACGTATTCGTATACTTCGACAATGATTTGAAGGTGCGTTCGCCGGTCGATGCCATGGCGCTTGCCGAACGCGTCAAGAAACTCCTCCCCGCCGCAAAGTCGTAGACCGCGAATGTTTTGCTGCGACAACCTGCGTCAGCCGGACGCTTGGCATAAGCGTGGCAATATGTTTTGCTAACGAGGTGACCCCACTGGTTCTTCAACGGCCCTGGACACCATTTCTGCTGCGCCGCTGGCCATTACTTGCGGCGGCGCTGGCTCTATTTGTGCTTCTGTTCGGTAACGCGCGCGCGGCTGCTTTGAACGTGCCGTCTCTTCCGCAGGATGATGGTCAGCCCACGATTCGCTTTGTGCACAATCCTGAAGCCGCGCCTGATTTTGCGGTGCAGACGCTGGACGGAAAACCGCTAAAGCTTTCTGATACCACCGGCAAAGTGGTGCTGCTGAATTTCTGGGCGACCTGGTGCGGGCCTTGCCGCATGGAAATTCCCGACCTGATTGTTTTGCAGAATGAATACAAAGATAGTTTGCAGATCATCAGCTTGCTAGTGGATGTAGATGACGTGGACGACGCCAAGAGGTTTGTGCAGTCGGCTGGCATAAACTATCCGGTTGCCTTGGCGACGACGGACATACGCCTCAAGTACGGCGGCGTCTCGGCGCTGCCCACGCTGTTCATGCTCGATACGCAAGGGCGCATCGTGCAGAAGCATGTGGGGCTGTACGATCCGCGACTGTACGAACTGGAAGCGCGGGCGCTTCTGAATTTGGCCATTCCATTCAAGGTCGGAACGTTTGAAGATAACGGCGAAATATTTCTGAAGAATGCGGGCCGTGCCACGGAACTTCCTGGCGTGGATCTCGCAAGCCTCTCCGCGGAACAAAAAGCTGCGGCGCTCCGGGCGCTAAACGAAGAGGCCTGTACATGCGGCTGCAAACTGACGCTGGCACAGTGTCGCATCTACGATTCGGCTTGCCGTACGAGTAAGGATCGCGCTGCAAAAATCGTGACGAGCGCGTCGGCGAAGCCCGATGGAAACGCCTCGGGGCCGCTTGGCGCCGCCGCGAAGACCGGCACGCCCGAGACCGCGCCGGAGAAATCGCCGCGACAGTAGTGGGCGCGGACGCGACGTGACGTTCCGAAATCCCACTATTTGACTTGCACGGGCGCGATCCCCAGGGCGTTTCGATAACCTCTTCAAGTTCCCTTGTCTACAACGATGAATAGCGGTTGAGAGTTGGTCTTGTTACTCTCTTGCTTGGCATGACGCTGGTCTCGAAAGTCTTATTTGTTTTGATTTTAGCTTTATCGTTAAGCGGCTGGCTGTCGCCGCCGCAGGCACTCAGCGCCGGCATTCTATTCGGCTTTGTTTTCCCTCATCCTTTCGCGGCGCAGAGCCGAAGCGCG
>JBEKVU010000012.1:0-19485 GCA_049513775.1 Candidatus Acidiferrum sp. | reverse complement strand
TTTGCGAGGAGTTTACCGGCACCAACTGATTGGCGTTGAGCTGCGCGGTGAGATGCGTGCCCTTGCTGCCCACGTAAGCGACCGATAGCAGGAGGTTACCTGGGAGTTCTCGTTGAATACCGAAACTCCACTGCTGTGTGTAAGGCCAGACGGCCTTGGTCGGGATGGCGGTAACGCCGATCGGAAAAGCGTCGCCAGCGGAGTTGAGGGTGTTGCAGCCTTGTCCGATACCGCCAATGCACGCCCAGGAAGGGACATTATATTGAGTTGCGCTCAAGACTCCGCCGGCGCCAGCGTTGCCGGGGCTGCCTTCGAGAGAGCCAGTGTTGGCTTCATTGCCGGTGCCATGCTCGAAGAAAATACCGTAACCACCGCGAACGGAGGTTTTGCCATCGCCGAAGGGATCCCAAGCAAAACCGATGCGCGGGGCGGGATTAAAAAGGTGATTGGTCATGCAGCCAGCCGGGACCGGCGTGCCGTTATTGTATTTATCAACGCCGCAGCGAACGAGACCGTTCGTGAGGTAGGGACTGAGATTGTTGAGATCGAGCGGAACAAAGTTGTTAGGACCAAAGCGGGTGGTAGGACCGATGGCCAAAGCACCGGTTGGCTGGTAGTAGCTCAACTGCGAAGCGAGGGCGGTATTGAACTGGGAAGGAACCCAATTGTAAACCTCGTCGTTTTTTTCGTGATAAAGGCCAAAGAAGCTGGCGCGAAAACCGAGGTTCAGGGTGAGGTGCGGAGTGATCTTCCAGTCGTCCTTAATGTAAGGCTCGATGATGGTGTAGTTGTTGTGATAGACGCCTTGGGCGCTGTCTTGCGTGTAGTTCGCGGTGGGATTTCCAGGAAATGACGGGGTGGGGTTGCCGAACAGTAACAGGTCGGCAAAAACGTTTCCGGTAGTGTCCGGATATGCGGTGCTGAAGTTCAAGGTACCCTGCACGTCGCCGGTGTTTGCGCCAACCGGAGGATTGACTTCGTTGCGCTGCGCGAATATGGCGAGAACACCAAACTGAAAAGCGTGATTGCGAAAGACATACGTGGCGTCATCGCGAGGACTATAGGTGGGATTGGCAAAATGCCATGGCGTGTAACCGGTGCCGGCCGAGATGGCTTGACCGCCATAAGCAAAATTGGGCCCGGCGAGAACGATACCGGGAAGCTTGTTCCCGAAGGCTAGGCCCTGGGAGTCTTGAGCGGGGGTGCCGAAAAGATAGCCGAGGCCGCCGAGAGTGCAGAGAGAAGCGTTATCGCAGGGAGCGGCGGTAAGAGCCGGGTAGTCGGAACGATTGAGGCTGGTGACACCGGGGCCGGGCAGAGCGGTGAAGAGCAGGTGATTGACGCCGTAGGCCATCGAGAGGTCATTTACCAGGTGAGTGCCAAAGGTGCTGGTGAAGTGGGCAACCAAGCTGAGGCCAGGGCCTTGCAAGTTGTTTTCAACCGTCGGAACGCTGTTGTAGGTGGGATCGTACTGCGGAGTAAGGACGACGGTATTGTAGGCATCATGAATGAAGCGGAAATACAGTTTTTGCGTAGAAGTAAAGTTGTGATCGATGCGAAAAAGCTCCTCGCGCCAGGTAGACAGGGGAGAAATGCTGGCATCGTAGCAGTGGGGACTAGCGATGGTGCCGGTACCATTCGGATTGGGAATGACGGAGGCGGCGGTGGAGTTACAGCCGGTAGTGGAATTCGGAAGAGGAATTAGATTGGAACTGTTGATGGCTGCAGATTGCGGCGAAATCGCGAAGCCTGGAATGGTTGAGGTGGTGCCGCCGAGCGTGTCATAAACCGAGAAGGAATTGTTGGGGATGTTCGGAGAGGATGAGGGAACACTGATCACTTGGCCGTTGGCGGCGCCAGGGCAATCGGGAAAGTAAGGAATCTTCACTCCTACCCCGGCTTCCGCCTGGGAAGCTGCCGCAGAGCGCGTAAATTCGTATCCGCCGAGGTTGGGATCGAAGGTTCCGGAGGTGGGGCAAACGTCGCTGAAGTTGCCCATGCGTTCGGCGAGGGAAGGAACGGCCTGGTTAAAAGCCACGGGTTCCTGCTCATGGCGATATTCTTCGGAGAAAAAGAAAAAGGTTTTGTCTTTCTTTTCGTTGTAAATGCCGGGGATGTACAGCGGGCCGCCGATGGTGAAGCCGGGATCGTATTTGCGATAGAGCGGGGCGTGACTGGTCTCATCGAAAAAGTTGCGGGCATTGAAAATTTCGTTGCGCAGAAAAAAGTAGGCGTCACCGTGAAACTCCCCGGTTCCTGATTTGGTGGTGGCGACGGTGATACCAGAGGCGCTTCTGCCGTATTCTGCGCCATAGTTGGAAGTCAGCACCTGAAGAGAGCCGATGGCGTCGAGGCTCGGATAGACGATCAGGGTGCTGCTACTGCCGTTGACGCTGGCGTTGAGGATGTCGCCGCCATCCACTTCATAGGAGTTGTATTCGACGCGTCCCCCATTGACGCTGTACTTGACGCTGCCCTTGACACCAACGAGCGCCTCATCCTGGCCGGTTTGATTGCTGACGCCGGGAGTAAGCGCAATCAGCTGAGTGAAATTGCGGCCATTGAGCATCAGCTCGGTGAGTTCCTTGCTGGTGATGACGCCGGAAATTTGGGAAGACTGCTGCTCGACCTGTGTGACGGTGTTGCTCTCGACGTTTACTTTCTCAACGACCGTCGCGGGGACGAGAGTGATGTCCACGCGGGTGACTTGGCCGGCCGTTACAACCACATTTTTGGATTCAAAAGGTTGGAAACCCGGAAGAGTGAGCGAAACGGTGTAAAGGCCAGGAGCGAGGCCGGGGGCGAGATACTCGCCGCGTTCATCGGTAGAGAAAGTTTTTGGAGAACCCGCGGGGCCGAGAATGGTGAGCTCGGTTGCGGGGAGCACGGAGGCGGTGTTGTCCTGAACGGTTCCGGCGATGGAGCCGGTGCTGGCATCTTGCGCAAAAGCCGCGGGAAATGAGGAACATAAAAGAAAAAACACCACCAGCAACCGAAAGCGGAACAGGCGCACTTGAAAGACCCCCTCAGGAATTAGTGCGCATGCTGGCATTGGAACTGTTACAGAACAATGACGGAGCAGTGCAAATCGTATCAATAGGCGGTTTTCCTAGAGGGAGGTTGCGACGCGATGCGATCGCGACGTGCGTGAGCAAGAGAAGAGTGTCGTAAGCGATTGGCGCAAAAGAGAAATTTTGCGACTAAAAATGAGTTTGTGCGCCGCCTAGCAGCACAGTTTTGCGTTTGATCATGGACCAGAATAATTTTCAGGGCAGCGAGCGCGAGCGGATGCGCGCGGATTTGTATGCGGCAATATTCTCGGGAGATTCACGCGCGGTTGTCCGTCACTTCATTCGCGCTTAACAATTGCCGACCAGAATCGGCCCCACTGAAGGTTGCGAAGTGAGCGAAGCATCGACTCACGGAGGCCTTCAAGCACGTTGAACCGAACAATCCGTCGGCCGGAACTCGGATTTACGCAGAGCCCGCGTAAGAATCTGAGTACACGTCGAGCCTTTTCCACCCAACCTGATATGAGGATTTCCCTCAACCGCGCAGAAGCATGATTCGGTATTCCCCGGGATGCCGGTGCATTGCGCGGCACACGCTAATTGTCAGGAACGACCGATAAATCGCGAACAACTTGAAATAACTGAGGAGAAGATCAATGAATCGTTTGAAAATCTGTAGCGCCTTGCTGGCGCTGGCCACGATTGTTTTGTGTGCCCCAGCCAGCAACGGACAGGCGATCCCGATCGTAGGCGTCGGATCGTCGGCAAGCTTTCCGATCACGGCGGTAGCAGCGACGGTGGGTGATCCGATTCGTGGCGTCACCACACCGCTTTGCGGCGCCCGTTTCTGGACGGGCACGGCGAGCGCCATCGACGCCCGCTCGAGCCTGACCACACCCTCCATTCCCGCCGAGAGCGGTAGCGCGTGGGTGGCCTGGGACAACGACACGACCCCGACGACCATCTGCGCGTATCTTTCTGTGGACAGCATCGTAGGACAGCGGCTGTTCTTCGGCCAAGGCCCAAGCGGAGCCGGGAACGCGACGCTTTCGATTCCGACCAGCGCCTGCACCACGGCTGGCGCAAACAAGGTTTCCTATGTGTGGGATACGGCGACCGCTGGTTTGCCAGTAGCGGTGTGGAACGCGTTGACGGGCGGCAATTCGACGGCGAGCAATTGCAGCGGCTCGACGACCACGAATCCGGTGCACTTCAACGTAGCGTTCACAGACATTCGGCCTGAGGACGCGCAATTCGTGGGACTCAATCGCGTGCTCTGCAACGATGCGAACTCGACCTCGTTTTATCCTCCGGACGACAAGTCCTGCTTGGGCTACGGCCCTGGCATCTCGGCTCCTGGTACGGCGGTATTGAGCAGCTTTAGCACGGCGTCGGCGCAGGCTGTCGACTACGTCTATACCGGCACGGACCCGATCAGCAACGTGGCGGTACCTGCCTCGCAAGTGTTCGTGATTGGCGCAGAGGCGGTAATCCCCATCGTAAACACCGTGGATACCTCGTCGGCAGCCAGCTTCGGCACGCTCACGGCTCTGAGTGCGAACCCACGATTGACGAACGTTTCCTCTCACACGCTGGCGGCCGTTTATTCGGGACAAGCGATTCTCACGCGTGACGTGCTGGGACTGGCTTCGGCCGGTCTGCCCGCGGAAGCAGTGCATGCGCTGCAACGCGAGCCGATGTCCGGGACGTATACGACGTTTGAATTCCAGGTGATCCGGCAACGTGATGCGCTGAACGCGCTTTCACAGGAGACGGGTGTTTGCGGTCCGTCGCAGGGCACTTCTTGCACCGGCCAGGCGACAGGCTCGAACACGTTTTCGCCCAGCGCCACGGCATTTCCGACCGTAACGGGCGCGAATCCGTTGAGCGCCTGCGCTGCGGGCGCCTGCGGACTGCGCACACGCGTGATTGGAACCGGACAGATGGTGAGCGTAGCGAACACTGCTAGCTTCACCAGCCAGAGCATCCTCGGCTATGCGTTTTGGTCCATCGGCAGCTTCGGTGGCAAGACGAACATCAAGTATTTGACCCTCGACGGCACGGATGGACTCTTCCCAAGCTACAGCACGAACAACGGGAATTTCCCCGGCCAACCAACGGGCCAAGGTACGTCTCCCACCCCTTCCGCGCCCTCGACCGGCCAGTGCGGCGGCTACTTTAACGGCGGCGGGAGCACTGGCATTACAGCTTTCAGCTGCAACGGATATACGTTGCCCACCTTTGATGGCATCCAGTCCGGGAACTATCGGGCCTGGAGCCTCCTCCGCGGCCAGTATTATGGCTCGTCGGTGCAATCGCCGTCGTTCAGCCCGCTGAATATCACGGGCTTCATCCAGAGCGCGCAGGATCAAGCTGCGCCGACGCTTCCGGCCGCGAATCGCGTACCGGACATTCTGCCGGTTTCCTACTGCGCCAATGCGTCGTGCTCGAGCTTGGTGCATCCCGTGCAGGTCTTCCGTTCGCACTATGCGCTGCCGGCGTGGAATGAAGGATTCCCGCAAAACGGCGTGGTGGCTGGACAAGCTGAAGTTGGTGGAGACGTAGCGGGCTCCGTGTTCAACACGCAAATTGAACTGGACCTGAACTCGATCTTCAGCAGCTCGTTCCTGTCCTACTTGCAATAGTCCGCTGCTGTTGCGGAAAAATATGAGAGTGGGGGCGGCAAGTACTGCCGCCCCGCTTCTTTTTTTTGTTTTTTTTGTGAGTGATGAGGAAACGGAATTGCCCGGCGAGTGCGCGCACGATTGTTAGTCAAGACTATCCGAAAAAGGGAGCAAGTTTAGCGATGTGCAAGAAATTCGGGATTGGGAAAGTGTTGGCGGTATGCGTGGCGAGTGCGGCGTTCTTGTGCGGGGCGACTCAGGGGCGAGGGCAAAATAGCGCGGGGAGTTCGAGGGCGAAGGAAGGTGCGAAAGCCCTGAGCGTGTCGAGCAAGCCGTTCGAGAACTGGACGCAGCTCGACGTCCGAGATAGCGCCATGGTGATGAAGCGGCCAGAGTTGGCGCAAAAAGAGGACACACCTGGCGCGAGCTTTATACGGGAACGGTACCAAGCGAATTGGAGGGATATCGATCCGTTTGATTTGTATGTTATCCGGCCCAAAGGAACCGCGAAGGTTCCGGTGATCTTGTATCTTTACTCGTTCCCGGAGGATACCGATCAGTTCAAGAATAATAATTGGTGCGATACGGCGGTGAGCGGGGGTTATGCGGCGGTGGGGTTCGTGGGGGCGGTCACAGGGCATCGCACGCGTTACCGTCCAGCGAAGGATTGGTTTGTAGGCAATATGCAGGAAGCGCTCGGGAGCACGGTACACGATGTGCAGTTCATTTTGGATTATCTCGCCACGCGCAGTGATTTGGATATGAATCACGTAGGAATATTTGCCATGGGCTCCGGTGGAGCGGTGGCGGTGATGGCGTCGGCGGTGGATCCGCGGATCCAGGTGGTGGATTTACTGGGTCCCTGGGGAGACTGGCCGAAATGGACGGGCGCGACAAAAGTGATTCCGGATGATGAACGCGCGAATTTTGTGACGGCGGAGTTCCAGGAGAAGCTTGAGCCGCTGGAGCCGGTGAATTGGCTTCCTAAAGTTCATGCCAAGGAATTGCGAATCCAGGATGTTCGAGGCAACAAGTCCGTGCCGGATGATGCGCAGAAGAGTCTGGAAGGGGCGGCTCCGGATTTTGCGGTCATCAACCAATACGAAAATGGGCGCGCGTTTTTGGCCAACCAGCCACCGATCACTCTTTTTGATTGGCTGAAGGCGGAACTTAAGGCGGATGGGAAGTCCAGCGTGGCGCTCGAAAAAAGCCAGCGGATTCATTTTTATCCGGCGCCGCCGCAGCCGACACAGGATTGGCCAAACGTGGGGACGCTTGATACCAGCAAGCCGGCTAAGGCTCCCAACGCGAACGCGGAAAAACAACAGGATAAGCCGAAAGAGCAGAAGGAACGCTAGCGAATTGTAGCGTTTTAGCGCTTAAAGAAATGTGCCGGCGGTGAAATTTCCGAATATTCGCTGAACTGTATTCGATTGTTCACAAATTTTGCATATCGTCCGCAGTACTTCCGGGTACGCGCGACGCGCCGGCAATTTAAGATTGTTGACACCAGAAAAATCCCTCGAGATGTCACAGGATTCCATGAGCCGCCACCTTGCAGCGTTGGTTTGTTTTTTAGTCGTTGGATTTTGTGGCGCGTGCGGTGGCTCGTCGAATTCGCCGGCGCCTGGCGTGGTGATCAATGTGCAAGGGGCGTTCTCGGTGGTTGAAGCGGGAGCGTCGCCGATAACGCTGATGGCTATGGTGACGGGATCGGGAAATCAGGGGGTTAAGTGGACGCTGTCGCAGGCGAACACAAACTGCGCGCCGGCGTGCGGCATGTTGAGCGGCTCAACGAGCACATCCATTGTGTATACGCCGCCCGCGGCGGCGCCCACAAATCAGCAGGCCACGATCACGGCGACGTCTCTCGCCGATGGGCGGCAGAATTATGTGTTCAATTTTCAGATTACGCCTCCGGTGTCGGTGAGCATCGCGCCCAAATTCACGACGCAAACGGCGGGCGGACCGGTTGTTGATTTGACGGCGACGGTCACCGATATTACGAACTCTGGTGTGACGTGGACGCTGCTTGCCGGCGGGGTGAGTTGCTCGCCGCAATGCGGAGTGTTGACGGTGGATCCGGCGCCAGCGCTGACTGCCGAGTATCAGCCCCCCGCGACGGTACCCACGGGAGCCAGCGACTCGCCGACGATTACCGCGACGTCGAATCTGGATTCGAGCAAGAGCGACAGCATCAGCTTTACGATTGTGGCGCCGCCCATTTCCGTCACGATCACGAATAAATTCTCGACAGAGACGCTAGGTGGCGCAGCGGTCACCGTGAACGCGGTGGTTACCAATGATCCGGCGAATGCGGGGGTTACCTGGACGCTTACAAGCACTTCCGGAGCTTGCTCCCCGGATTGCGGCTCGCTTGTGCCGAGCGCGGCGCCGAGTTTTTCCGCCGTATACACGCCTCCGGCGTCAGCGCCCACGGTTGCTGCGGATGTGTCTCCGACGATTACGGCGACTTCCGTCACCAGCACGACCCAGAGTGACAGCTTTGCGTTCTCGATCGTCAACGCTTTGGCGTTGTTCAAGGGTAGCTACGCGTTCCAGGTTCGCGGCTTTGATTCGGCTGGCCTGCCAATGGCCTTGTCCGGGAGCGTCGCTAGCGACGGAGCAGGGAATATCAGCGGCGGTGAACTGGATCTTAATGACAACACGGTGGTTACGAGTGCCACGGGACTGACGGGGACGTATGTTACAGACACTTCGTTCAACAATATTCTGCGGCTGACGATCAACATCACGGCCGGCGCGAATACGGTGACGTTGAAGGGCGTGCTGTCGTCCGACGGGATGCACGGCAGAATCATTGAATATGACAGCAGCTTGCGGCTGAACGCCGGTACGCTTCTGTTGCAGGATGCGACGGCACTGTCGACGGCGAATCCTGCCGGGAGTTATGTGTTCGGGCTCGATTCGGACGCGGGGGTGAGCACAGCGGGGGCCGTCACCACGACCGGTCGTATCGTAGAAGCTGGTCAGTTTACGCTTGGCACGGGAGGTGCGAGCGTCACTGGCGGAATTGCGGACGCGGGACAAGCCGGTGCGCCAGCAGCGTTATTCGGAGGAGTTACGGCGGCAATCATTGCTGCTGGACAGGCGACGGCGCCGGACGCCAATGGACGGGGAACGCTGACGTTAACGATCAATGGTAACGCCACGAATTACGCCTACTATGTGGTGAATGCAAACCAGCTCAATTTGATCGAGATTGATGCCGGAGGTGCCTTCGTTACCGTGCAATCCGGAAGCGCGCAACTACAGAAAGTGCTTGATGCGAGCAGCATCAACGGCACCAGCGTGGCGGCGATCACCGGCAGCTCGGGTGGCACCACCTCCACGAAGGTGATTATCGGAGTGCAGACGGTTTCCGGCGGGACCGCCGTTTCGGCCAATTATGAGAATAACGCCGCCGGTAGCGTTCCTCCGAACCAAAGTCCGATCACAGGTACGGGCTCGGTCTTTTCCTTCGATCCGACGACGGGACGCGCGGTTATCCTGCAATCCTTTTTCTTCGGCGCGGCAGTGTACCTGTCTGATTCCGGCACCGGCTACCTGATGGACATTTCTCGCGGCACCGATCCGAACGGCGGCAACAATGGATTCTCCGGCCAGCTAATTCCGCAGGTGTCCGGGCCGTTCCCCGTGCAAGGCGATATCGCGGGCAATTCGATCGGGGTGACTGGGGGCTCGGCAAGTCCCGCGTTGCCCAATCTGGATTTCGCCATCACGTTCGATAGCTCCGGCGGATATAACTCGGAGCTCGATTTCACCAATCAGAATTTAGCAGTTGGAACAAACGGGCAGGTGGCCAACGCAGTTCGCGGAGGCGCTTACGTTCTTGCGGACACTAACCTCGGGCGCGGCACGGTGAGCTTTGCTCCCGCGATCTTCGGAGATTTCACTGCCAGCGAAGCGGTTTACGGCAGCTTTTACATCATTGGTCCGCATCAATTCGTGATGATCGGGCAAGGGCCTACCGGGACTGGCGTAGATCCATCCGGGATTTTGTATTTCGATCCTCAGTAAACCTCCGCTAATCAAGTCTTATTTTGTCAAATCTTTGTCTCGAGGTTCGATGGGCCCCGGCGACTCCAAACGGCGTGGAGACTGGTAACTCCTATTCCTGAGTGAGCACCGTAACAGAATGTTGATCCAGATTTATATGTTACGTAATCGGTGCTCAACCTTATGCGCGCACGCTGCCGCGAGTGACGGTGCGCGCAAGCCATGAACGGCTGCGAGCAGCTTGCGACGACGCTCTCAACTCCGATCCGACGTCCCCCAGAGGAGAATCTATGAATCGATTGAGTACGCGAGCTGTTCTGTGCCTTTGCCTCTTGGCATGGGCACTAGCAGTGCCAGGTAAGTTAGCTGCAAGCAACAATCCTGTTCCATACTTGAACCCAATCGCACCAGCAACCGCGGCGCCGGGGGGCGCGGCGGTTGTGCTCGCCGTGACCGGCGCAGGATTCGTTTCCGGTTCAACGGTGAACTTGGATGGAAGCCCACGCACGACGACGTTCGTAAGCAGCTCAAAGTTAACGGCAAACATTAGCGCAGCAGACCTCGTAGACGCTCGTACGGTAACCGTGACGGTGGTGAGCCCGGGCCCCGGGGGCGGGATTTCGAACGCGCAAAGCTATTCGATTGCGACTTTTTTGCAACAGCTATCTTGGAGTTCCCTCAGCGTAGTGCGCAACGAGCCCATTACCTCGCCCCTGGCAGCAGGCGACTTTACGGATGACGGCTACCAGGACATCGCCGGGGCCATCGGATCGGTCATTTACGTACTGCCGGGCAACGGCGACGGAACCTTTCAATCGCCTCACGGCACGCAAGGCCCCAGCGGGTCGACAATCACGAGCGTGAACGTAGTGGACGTGAACGGCGATGGAAGACTTGACCTGATTGTGACAGGTTCGAAGAGCTCGACGGTATCGTTTGTCGCCACCATGGTCGGCAACGGAGACGGCACGTTCCAGCTTCCCATTGAGACGGACTTCAGCGGCGTGCATTTTCCCTCGCGACCAATCGTGGCGGACCTGAATGGCGATGGCGTTCTGGATTTGGCGTACACGAGCGCCTCGGGAGTGCAAACAATTCTGGGCAATGGCGATGGCACGTTTCGCACCGGCCCGAGCACGGCGATCAGCCAAATCGGATTAGGTGTAGTTGCCGTGGGTGATTTTAACAACGACGGAATCGTTGATTTGGTTTTGACGGTTTACGATCCATTTACTACTGGCCTCGAATACGTTGGGGTGATGCTCGGCAACGGCGACGGAACGTTTGGCGCTCTGTCTCAAGTGTCCGGCACGGCTACCGCATTCACCAGCGGGCTCACCGCGGCGGTAGGCGACTTTAACAACGACGGAAACCTGGATATCGCCACAGGGATTCAGACCTCTGGCTCGAGCATCCAAGGATATCTTCTCATTTCGCTCGGGGGCGGAAACGGAACCTTCCAGGCGGCGTACTCGGTGCCGAACGTCAACTCCATCACCACGCCGCTGCTGGTTGCTGATTTCAACGGAGACGGAAATCTCGATTTGCTGACCGGCGGTTATTCCTATATGGGGCAGGGCAATGGCAGCTTCGTGATCGCGCAAGCTAGCGCGGGCCTGATCGACGATGTGGTGGTCGCGGATTTCAACAATGATGGGCGACCCGACGTACTCAACGAAACCTTCACAACCAGCGGCAACACGGTGCTCACTTCGGTGGGGCTATTCTTGCAAGTCCCGCCTAAGCCGGACTTTACAGGCATCGTGACGCCCTTCTCCTCAACCCTGGTGCCGGGTGGCAGCGTGTCGTTGCAGTCGACAGTAGAGCCGCTCAATGGATTTACCGGAGACGTGATCGTCGCTATCTCCAATCTTCCGAACGGAATCAGCGTCAACTATAACCCCACGGTGATTCACGGAGGCTCGGGAACGACGACTATCACGTTGACGGCGGCGTCGACGCTAGCGCTCGGCGATTACACCGTGACGCTATCGGGCAGCAGCGGAACTCTGGTGCATTCGACCACCATGACTCTGGTCGTGAACGACTCGGTGGGAGATTGGACCGGTTCGGTTGATCAGATTGCCGAAAATATTGCCCCGGGAGCAACAGCCGCCTATACGATTACCGCCGTACCGATTGGCGGCTTTACCGGCAACATCGCGCTGAGCGCCTCCGGCCTACCTGCCGGCGCAACGGCGAGCTTCAATCCGCCAACCATCGCGGGAGGATCCGGCAGCACGATCCTATCGGTGGCCACTTCCTCCACCACGCCGCAACCGGCCATTACCAACATTACCGTGACCGGCACGAACGGCATTCTGGTTCACAACACCAGCGTTTATCTGGGTGTGAGGACAGGTACCGGTGACTTTACCGGCACTCTTTCGCCGACGCAAGCGAGCATCGCTTCGGCGGGAGGCACCGTGAGCTATGCGCTGACCGTCACTCCGCTGAATGGCGGGGCTGGCGATCTCGCCCTGACGGTCAACGGGTTGCCACCGGGAGCAACGGCCAGCTTTAGCCCGGCGACCATTCCAGCAAGTTCCGGCAGTTCAACACTAACAATCGATGTTGCCAGCGGGACGCCGACCGGCAGCTATCAAATCAACGTCAGTTCGACGGGCTCCGGAGTGATTCACGAGAGCAGCGTGACCTTGACCGTAACACCTTAGTTTTAGGCAATCGGCAGGAGCAGGGCGAGACTCTGGACGGGTTTCGCCCTTTTCTAATTCTTCATCGCGGGAATCAGTCTGAAACATGACCGTAACATGGTGTGTGCTACGTTCTGAGTGTTGAGGTTTAGACGTTTCCGGCAGAAAAGAGCGCCGCGTTCGCTGCATACAATCTCCGATGACACATCCCGCAGTCGCTTCGGTCCCCATCTCCGGTCTTGGCTCGAGCGAAAAATCACAGTTGTATATGAACCTGAGCATTGTTCGAGGGCCGCTGCCGCAGGCGAAGAATCAGGCAATTCTCGAACAGTACAATCGACTGAGCGGCGCGCGAATTCCGATGAGCGAATTCCGGCACTGGATTGAAGACGGCCCGGCGGGACCGGCGTGGCACGCGTTACTGGAAAATGAGGTAGCGGAGGTTGTCGGACATTCGGCGCTGATCCCGTTTCGCAGCAGTTTGCATGGTCGGTGGATTGTTGCGGGAAAGGCGGAATACGCATTTATTCGCGAAGCGTATCAAGCGGCAAAGATTCGCGGATACGAGAAGTCTGGGAAACCAAGAAACGCCTTGATGGTGCAACAGCTTTTTCAGCGCTGGCAACAAGAAGGGCTCGGGCCGTTGCTGGTTTCGACGAGTGCGGTGCGGCAACGGTCACTTTCGGGCGTCGGATGCGCGCTGGCTAAATTTCCGGTGACCGAAGCGCTGCTGGTGCTGCGGCCGTGGAACGCGTCTCGAGAGACGCCGAACCTGGAAGCTTGGCAACGCGTGTCCATCGGTGTTGCAGGAATATCACAGAAGACTTTGTGGTCGGCGCTGCGCTTGGTGCCGGACGGTTTGCTGTCTTCGCAAAGATCTCGTCGACGACCGGAAAGTGCTTTGCCTGAGGCCAACGGACAGATGGCATTCTTCGAGGATTTTGAATCTGCGCAATGGCGATATCCACGTGAGCAGTACGAACAGATCGCGGCGGATGCGGACGGCGAGCAGTACGTGATCGTAAAAAGGGGTTCGAGCGACCGCTATGTGAGAGTGTGCGACTCGAAGCTGGCTTCAGGGCAGCCAACATTTCGATTGATCGCCAAGTTGACCGATCTGGCGCGAAGGGACCATGCCCTGGGGGTACGATGGGCGGTGTATGGGAATGATGAGCCGGCGGCGGAGATTTCGAATCGATTGAGGAGGTTTGGATTTCTTTGCGCACCGCGGACACGCACGGTTTTGCTTTATTCGCAGGAGAAGGAATTTCTGTCTGCGGAGAGATGGAAGCTTAACGATGCGATGTTCAGCTTTGATCCTTAGGCGTGACGCGATACCTGAGGCATTTTTGGTTGAGCATAGGAATCGATCTGACTGGACGGAGCAGAGTAGATGGCGCCGGACGCGGACTGCTTAAGTGACAAGGTTGATGTGACCGCTGAGGTGGTTGCGGCGGGCGGGTCTCGCTCAGGAGACGTCTCGACGGAGCCCGGAGCGCATTACGATCGCGTCACCGAGGCCTGGCGATACTTGATTGGCGATGACCTGCATGTTGGCTATTTCAAGGACGCGAGTTTTGGACTTCGCGAAGCAACATTGGCGCTTTCCGAGTTGATGGCGGAGACCGCTGGTTTTAGGTCTGGCGCGCGGGTGCTTGATGTGGGATGTGGCACGGGAAATCCCGCGATCTATCTTCGGAGCAAATACGGATGCGACGTGGTGGGAATTTCGAATAGCCCGGTGGGAGTGCGATTGGCGCAGGAGAAGGCCATGCGGGCGGGCGTCGAAGACCGGGTGAAGTTCCAGGTCGAGGATGGAACGGCGACGAGCTTTGCGAGCAAATCTTTCGATTGCGTTTGGGTGATGGAATCGTCGCACCTGATGCCGGAAAAAGAACGGCTTATCAAAGAATGTGCTCGCGTGCTGCGAAAGGACGGGCGGGTGGTTTTGTGCGATCTGGTGCTGCGACGAGCTATTCCGGTCTCGCCGACTGTGACGTTTTTGCACGACATGATGGTGTTGCAAGAAGTTTACGGCAAGTCTGAATTGTTATTGATTGAGTCGTACGTGCAGCAGTTTCGCGCGTGTGGCCTCCGCGCTGAGGGACGCGATATTTCCGAGGAAGTTTTGCCGACGTTTGCGCGCTGGCGCGAGAATGGCGAACGCCACGCGGTGCGTGTCGGCGAGATTCTAGGGGAAGCGCATTTGAGGCGATTTATGCGGTCTTGCGACATCATGACGCGGCTGTTTGAAGATGGCCAGCTAGGTTACTGCATCGTGTCCGCGGGAAAACCGGTTTGACTTGGTTCTTTGTGGGCTAAGCATCAGCGATCCGCAACGAGCAACCACGCTGAATCCGAGGCGTAACGCGTCCTGATACTGGCTTATTTTAACGATTATTCATAAACCCTTAACGCAATCCCCGGAAGCCGGGTTTCATAATTCCAGCCGTCCCATCGAACGTTGCGCGGGTTAATTTTCTAGTGCGTCGCGAGTGTGTCTTGAGGGTGTCGCGTTGGTTTGGGAATCAGATGATTGGAAATGATGTCGTCGATTTGCGCTATCTGGATGCGCCGGGCTACAGCAACATGAGGTATTTGGACCGTGTGTGCTCATCCGAGGAGGCGCGTGCGGTGCGGCGATCCGAGCGTCCGGCGCAGGGTTTGGCCGTTATTTGGGCCGCCAAGGAAGCCGCATTCAAGTTAATGTCGCAGAAATTCAACCGGGAACACTTTGTGCCGCGCGATTTTGTTGCCGCGTTGGACGACTGGAAGTGCAGCGCGGCTAGTGATTTTACGATGATTTGTGACGGCGTTTGTTCGCGCATTCGAGTGACCGTAAATGATTTTTGGGTTCACGCCGTCGCAACTCTTCCCGGAGATTATTTGGTTCGGTGGCAGGTCGCCGAAATGACGGAAGTTTGCTCGCGCGATGATGTGGCACGAACTGAATCTGTGGCGCAAAGCGAATCGCAGGCGGCCCGCGTAGTCGCACGGAAACTGCTCGCTCAGAATGCCCGCCAAGGGGCGCTCGAATTCGTCGGACGCATCCCGAGGGTGAAGCAAGCGAGCGGGAACAGCCAGACGGCAATCAGCCTGTCTCATCATGGCGCATACGTGGCTGCCGCCATCGCGTGGTCTCTCAGTGTCGACGGAGAAACGCGCGACAGGCAGTTAGCGCCTGTAGGCAGCATCGCGATGGGGGAGAAATGCTTTACGTGCACGGCATAGGCCACGCTCACCCGGCGACCGTGATCGACAACGATTTTTTGTCTTCCCTGGATATTGGTGTTGATGCCGCGTGGGTCGAAGAGCGCGTAGGAATCCGCGAGCGGCGCACGACTATGTCCCTGGACTACATTCGGCACACGCGAAATGCGGATACCCGCGCAGCAGCGGAAGGATCGCTGATGTCCACCACCGAGATGGGGCGCTTGGCGGGGAAGCTCGCGCTGCAACGCGCCGGACTTGCAGCCGACTCAATTGGGATGGTTATCGCTGGAGGATGCTGCCCGGAGATGCTTATTCCGTCCGAAGCCAGCCGCATTGCTGCGGCGCTGGGCGTAGACGCCATGGCGTTCGACGTATCCGCGGCGTGCGCGAGTTTTGCCGCGCAGCTGCACTTTCTTTCGCAGATGCGTCCGGAGTCGCTGCCTGATTTCGTTCTGGTCGCTAATGTCGAGGCTTTCACGCGAACGATTCATTATGCGGACCGCGGCACGGCGGTTTTGTTTGGAGATTGCGCCTCGGCGGCAATCGTGTCCACCAGGGTAAGTTCTCGCGTGCGGGTCCTCGAGTCGCAGTTTCAATCCGACCCGAGTGGCCATGGACAGATCACGATTCCCGCCGGCGGGCATTTCGCTCAGGAAGGGCACCGCGTTCAGATCTTCGCGGTGCGCAAGACCGTGGAACTCATCGGGGAGTCACGATTTGCAGGCCAGGAGCAATCCGGCAGGAGAGAATTTTTCATCGGGCACCAGGCGAATCTGCGAATGCTTGAGGCCGTTTGCAAACGCTTGAATATTCCCGCGGACCATCATCTTTCCAACGTTCGCGGGTTTGGGAATTGTGGCGCTGCCGGCGCGCCCTCGGTGCTCTCCCAGCATTGGGAGCAGTTGGAGCAGTGCGCCGTGAATATGGCGGTGGTGGGTTCCGGATTGAGTTGGGGTGGACTGAGATTCTGTGTTGGAGAGGTCCAACCAAATTGAATGCGGCATTCAGACGGTATGCGGACGGTGGCGAAAAATTCTGGAATCGGAACTTCAGGAATGCTTGTGAGCAAATTGGGAACTGACGAGTTACCTGTGGAGCGCGGAATCTCCCCTTCCGATGTTGCGGCCATGTTGCCGCGCGGCCTGCGTTTTCGTTTTCTGGACGAAATTGAGGAGGTAGACGCGACGCACATCGTAGCGCGTTACAGGTTTCGCGAGGACGAGTTTTTTTATCCCGGTCATTTTCCAGAGCGGGCCATTACGCCGGGTTCGATTCTGCTCGAGGCGATGTGCCAGACGGGAATTGCTGCGCAAAGCTATTATCTGCTCGCGCGTGAAACCTCCATCGAAGAGGCTCGCGAGTACCGCATTTTGTTCACCGGCGCGGCGGTTGAGTGGTTTGAACCGACGGGACCCGGAAGTGTGATTAGGCTCCGCGGCGAGTTGTTGGCCTGGCGGCGGCGAAGAGTTCGTTCCCGAGTGCAGGTCTTCGACGAAAGCACTCGACTGGTGGCGGAAGGGCGGCTCTCCGGTATGGCGGTTTTGTTGAGTTCGTAACGCTCTGGCAGCGATAAGGCAAAGCGTGTCGAGACAAAGTTTGTAAGGCTAGAACTACCCCGTGGAGGCAACAAGCTATGAATCGCGATGAAGTCCGCAAGGCGTACTTTGAACTGATCAAGAGCTATATTCGCGAGCAGGATCCTAATGCCATCAGCGAATCAAGTCTGCTGGTCGACGATCTAAAGGTGAACAGCACGCGATTCGTCGACATCATTCTCGAAACCGAGGACCGTTTCAAAATCACCATCGGCGACGACGAGATGGAACGATTTGAGCGGGTCGGAGACGCCGTCGATTTCATTTGTGAACGTACCGTAGCGGTGTAGTTCGCGAATCGATCGGGGCTTCAGCAAGAAAATTTCGCTTCGGAAATTGTGCGCACCGCAGCCAAATTTAGTAAACCGCAACCAAGGGTGGTTCATTGAATCGCGTAGTCATCACCGGAATGGGTATTGTCGCTCCCAACGCGATCGGGGCGAAGGCATACTCGCGCGCTTTATGGGAAGGGCAGTCGGGTATCTCTTTTGCGCCGCAAATGAAGGACTTGGGATTTGCGTGTAATGTCGCGGGAATACCGGACATCTCCGAACAGACCGCCGATGGTTACTTCACTCCAGAGCTGCTAAAGAACTCGAATGTTTCGATGAAGTACGCAGTGATCGCGTCGATCGATTGCTGGCGCGATGCCGGTATGCCGCCCCACGCGCCGGACACATCCACGGACTGGGGTACTGGGGCGATCATTGGGACTTCGCTGGGAGGAATCGATACCATCGGGGAGTTCATCGTTCCGGAAACTAACGCGGGGCGCGTCCGACGACTCGGAAGCAGTGCTGCAGAGAGGGCCATGGCCAGCTGTGCAAGCGCCTGCGTCGGCGGATTGCTCGGCTTGGGCGGGCAAGTAACCACGAACAGCAGCGCTTGTTCGACCGGCACGGAAGCCATCGTAAACGGATTCTGGATGATCCGCGAAGGCCGAATCGATCGTGTGCTCGCGGGGAGTTCTGAAGCGCCTTCCACCTACACATGGGCTTTTTTGGATTCGTTGCGCGTCACGATGAGATTCAGCAACGATCGCCCGGAGTCAGCGTCACGCCCGCTCAGCGCCAGCGCCGGGGGGTTCGTACCGGCCGGCGGCGCAGGGATGATGTTGCTCGAAAGCTTGGAATCCGCTACAGCGCGAAATGCGCGCATCTACGCAGAGGTCATGGGGGGCAATTCCAATTGTGGCGGGCAGAGGAACGGCGGCAGCGTGACCGCTTCTAACCCCGAGGGAATTCAGCGTTGCGTTGGCGAGGCGCTAGAGTCGGCGAAAACCGATCCGAGTGAGATTGACTATATCAATGGTCATTTGACGGGAACGGGAGGCGATGCGAAGGAAATCCGTTGTCTTTCTGCCGCGCTGCGCCGGCCTCTGGCCCAAATGCCCTGGATCAATGCCACCAAATCGATGATTGGACATGGACTGGGCGCAAGCGGCTCGATGGAAAGCGTGGCAACCGTTCTGCAGCTGGCGGAGGGTTTCATCCACCCGTCCATCAACTGCGAGGATTTTCATCCAGAGATTGCGGAACTGCGTCCTCGCGTTCCGAGCACTGCGATTCCGTACTCCTGCCGATCCGTTCTGAAGACTAGCTTCGGATTTGGCGATGTGAACTCCGCCGTGGTCTTCCGGCGCTGGGAAGAATAGGAATCCAGATCCCCACACGAGCATGAAAGAATCAGCGATCTCTGTCGAGGCCGACCGCATACGCAAGGTTTATGCGGAGCGTGAGGATGAGCGCTACGGGTCTGCCGAGCCGTTCCGCATGCAGATCCTTCACGAAAGACAGGAACGACTCCTGCGCTTTTTTCACGACGCGGGAATGGCTTCCCTCAAAGATTTGACTATTCTCGAGGTGGGTTGCGGAACGGGTGGGAATCTGCGACGCCTCTCTGATTTTGGCGCTGATCCACAACGGTGCTTCGGGATCGACCTTTTCCAAAAGAGTCTTCGCGAAGCCCAATATGTAAATCCCAATATTTCCTTTGCCGAAGCCAATGCCGCACAGCTGCCGTTCGCGGCCAACAGCTTCGACCTGGCGTTCCAATTTACGGTTATGACTTCCGTCTTGGACAGCCAGGTGCGGAAGGAAATTGTGTCCGAGGTTCGGCGGGTCTTGCGCAGCGGCAGCTATTTAGTTTGGTATGACTTCGCTTATTCCAATCCCCGAAATCCCACGGTGAGAGGAATCGGCCGAAGTGAGATTGAGGATCTTTTGTCGGGCTTCCGCCTGCAATTTAGCAAGATCACCTTGGCACCGCCGATTGGCCGACCGGCCGCAAGAGTGTCGCCGATGCTCTATCGTATCCTGACCGCCATTCCGCTGCTTCGCTCACACTACTTTTGCTTTGCACAGAAAAT
>JBEKVU010000011.1:0-20138 GCA_049513775.1 Candidatus Acidiferrum sp. | reverse complement strand
CGCAGCGCTGCGGCGTTGCGGCAGGTGGGCGCGCGATCGTTGCCGTAAAATTTTTGTGCCGCGTATTGCGTCAGAAAATGAAGTATCCCCCGAAAGACTGCCGAATGATGAGTAGCGCGTTCCCCAATAAAAACAGTAAGTGGGTGAGGCGGTTGTCTGGCGTACGGACGCGCGGGTGGCTGCTGGCGGCGCCGCTGCTGCCGGCATTTCTTTGGGCAATGCCCGGTGGTGGCGCAAATAATCCGCCGGCGGAACCTGTCGAGATCACCAGCGCGGCGACGCACATCACCGCGGAGCGCAACGGCGCGCTTACCACCACCGACGGGCTAACGCTGCGCGTGAATACGGATTTGGGTTCGGTGCGCATCGTTCCACTCGAAAGTGGCGCGGCACCGGTGGTGCGGTATCTGGTACACATCGAAACCGACGCGCGCGAACCGCAAGCGACAACGTTGCTCACGAATTATGTGCTGAAGGCCAAGAACACCTCGTTCGGCGTGGAAATCAGCGGCACGCTTCCGCCGCAGGCGGCGCGCGGGCCCGGAGCGGGCGCGCAGTTCTGGGTGCATTTTGAGATTGCCGTGCCACCGGCTTACCACGTGGACGTGAAGACGGGCGCGGGCGACATCGAGGCGCAAGAAATCGGCGGCAGCGCAGCGCTGATAACCCAGGGCGGAAACATTGTCGCGGGACGCATCGGTGCCGAGGAAAGGCAAAAAGCCAGCAGCGGCCACCCGGAAGCCAAGCTGGACACGGAAGGCGGCCACATCCAGGTCGGCGAGGTGGTGGGAGATTTGACGGCGTTCACGGCCGGCGGGCACATCATCGCGGGAAGCGTCTCCGGAGATGCCTCGCTGCACAGTGGTGGCGGCCACATTCGCGCGGGAAAAATTGGCGGACGCGCGGACTTGCAGACCGACGGCGGAAATATCACCGTAAGCCACGCGGATAATTTCGTGAACGTGCGCACCGGTGGCGGACAGATTGATTTTGGCGAAGTGCGCGGATCGGTACACGCGCAAACGGCCGGCGGTGGTATTCGTGTGATGTATGTTTCCGGCCCGATGGAAGTCGTTTCAAACGGCGGAAGCATCTGCCTGACCCGCGTTGCCGGAGCGGTGCAGGCGGCGACGATGGATGGGACGATTACGGCGTGGATCAATCCGGACACGCCCGAACAACGCGCTTCTTCGGCTCAACACTCCACCGTGCGGCTCGCCGGGCCGTCGCAATTGGCTTCGGGCAACGGCGACATTGTGGTGTTTTTGCCGCGCGATTTGGCGGCCAATATTGAAGCGGTGGTGACGTCTGGAGACGCGCACCACATCATTGCCGATCCGGCAATGCACCTGGCGACGCAGTCCGGCGAGAGTGGTGCGCCCGGATCCGTGCGCGAGATCGTGGCGCTCAATGGTGGCGGAGCGCCCCTGAAACTGCGGACCACCACGGGAAACATCCGACTGCAATTTCTCGATTCGCAGATTGCGCTGCGCGATGCCATGGTGCGGGACCAGTTGGCGCGTTTGAATCAGAAATTGAGCAACCTTTCGCCGGTGGCGTTTGGGGATAAATTCGAGTTCCCTTCCGGAGGGAATTTTGGCGGCCTTCCGCTGGTAGAGTTGCCGCCGCAACCGGCGATTCCGGAACTACCGGAGCAGAAGCTCGACTGGCTGGACTCCTGGGTGAACGCGCTGCAGGCGGCGTTGACGGGAGGTATTCGGGAAGATCCCACGGAGTTTCAGCGGCGGCTAACCTACGCGCCGCACCCGGTTTATCCGACGATGGCGCAAACGGCCGGCGTGCAAGGCCTGGTGAAATTGCAGGTGCGCGTAACACGCGATGGCCGCGTGGAAGTGGTGAAGCTGCTGGAAGGCGAACCGGCGCTGGCCGACGCAGCGATCGCGATGGTGAAACAATGGCGCGCCAAACCAGGAGCGGTGAACGGGAAGCCGGTGGAAGTGACTTCCACGGTTACGTTTAATTTTCAACTGCACTGAGTGTGAGAGATTTTTTCCGGTAACGGGCCCTGGGCCAGAATACGAGAGCTTGCTTGTGGCACGGCAAGATGGAGGATTCAACAATGCATCGCATGGCACGCAGCACGTCCGGGACTCTGCGCGGTATTTTGCTTGCGACTCTGCTCGCGGCGGTCTGTGCGCTGCCGGGATTGGCCATCAGCCGGGATTTTAGCCAGACCTATCCGCTGCAGCCGGGTGGAACGTTTGACTTGCAGAACGTGAACGGCACGGTCGAAGTGCAGGCCTGGGACCGCGACCAAATCGAAATACGCGCGGTAAAAACCGCCAAGGATCGCGAGGCGGACCTCGATCGCGTGAGCATCGAGGTGGAAGCCAAACCCAATGCGGTTTCCGTGACCACCCGTTACCCCCAGGATCAGGGAGTCGAGGTGGCGGTGGAATATACCGTACACGTGCCGCACGGTGCGTTAATCGAGCGCGTGGCGACGGTGAACGGCACGCTGCGAATTTCCGGCGTGGATCACGTCGAAGAGTTGCGTACCGTGAACGGCAATATCGAAGTATATGAAGGCGGTGGCGCGGTGCGCGCGCACGTGACCAACGGAAACGTACACCTGGAGCTCACTCATCTCCGCGAGAAGGACGAGACCTTTGCGGAGACCACCAACGGGTCCGTGTTGCTCGCGGTGCCTGCGGACACGCAAGCAGACCTTGAAACACGCTGTTTGAACGGAAGTTTTTCTTCAGAGTTACCTGTGGCACTGGAAAGTACGTTGCGACCGCGCGAGATGCGCGGCAAACTCGGACGTGGCGGAGCGCCCATTCGTTTGCGTACGGTAAACGGCGGAATACAGATTGCCGTGTTGCGCTCGACGGTTTGAAATTTGCCGCGTCTAAGCGGAAATGAGGAGGACGTACATGAATAAAAATATTTTTGTTTCCGTGGTGGGCGTTGCAGCGCTGGGCGTGGGGCTGGCCGCGCTACCGAGCCATTCGGCGTTACGACAGGTTCCCGCACCGCAAGACCCACAGTCAGATGAAAGACCGCAAGCCATGCACGCGCCCGAAGTTCGCAATTTTGAGCTTTCGTTCGGCGAGGGCAGCTGGCTGGGCGTTGAGACCAATGAGGTTACCAGCGACAAGGCCAAGGAATTGAAGTTGCCGGCGGAACGCGGTGTGGTGCTGGGAAAAGTCATGGACGACAGCCCGGCGTCAAAAGCAGGCTTGCACGAGAATGACGTGGTCACGGAAATCAACGGGCAGCGCGTCGAAGGAACTTCACAATTTCGCCGCATGATTCGTGAAATTCCCGCGGGCCGCGCAGTACAGCTTACCGTCTGGCGTGATGGACGAACGCAATCGATTACCGCGACGCTCGGCAAGGCGGACGAGGGCAGCCGCAACAGCTTCTTCGCCGCTCCGGGAGCGTTCGCGTTTCGCATGCCGGATATGCCCGAGGTCGCGCCGCTTCCGCAAATTAGTCTTGATGGAGACGCAATGGTGCTTATGGCCCGGCCGCGACTGGGGATTGACGCCGAGGATCTCAGCGGACAACTGGGCACGTTCTTTGGCGCGCCGGACGGCGAAGGCATTCTGGTGCGTGACGTAGCCAGCGGTTCGGTGGCAGAAAAGGCCGGGCTCAGGGCCGGAGACGTAATTATTTCTTTAAACGGGGAACGGATTCGGTCAACGGGAGATTTGCGCAGCAAGCTGGCGGCGCGTGACAGCGATAAGGCGACGAGCGTCAAACTGGGCGTGCTGCGAAACAAGAGTGAAATCTCTGTGACGGCGGAGTTGCCGGCTCCGGCGACTCGCGAAAAACGCGTCATTCGCCACGACAGAAACATCTGATTCGGCGCTACGACAGAAGCATCTGATCCGTTTTCACTTGGAGCAACCAAAAGGGCCCGGCTCTTGGCCGGGCTTTTTTGTTTTGTCGGGCTGCGATGCTGCCCGGGTCGCGAAAAACTCAGAGACTCTTGCCGAGCGGCCGCGTGCCACTTTGGCTTGGGTTCGTGGAGGAAATTTCCTCACCTGGCAAAACTTCCAGCAGACCGTTTTCGACGAGCGTCTTAAGTAAATCGCTAAGATGATTGAGCAAGAGCTCGGGCGCGACGTCGAACTCGGCAAGCAACTGCTGGTAGGCTGCCTCAATGCTCGGAGCAGCAGTGGCCAGCTGCCACATGCGCGTACCGGTTTGATCAAGGCCGAAATAGCGCTCGGAGGCGAGATTCAGCAGCACTGCCTCGTTGTCAAGAAAGCGCACCAGTACGTGCGAAGGGACCTGTGCGCGATTCGCGAGAGTGAACATGAAATGCCCCGGATAACTAGTCCAATATTCTAACGAAAATGTACCGCATTGCGCCATGGCGCGTATCGCGCCGTGCAAAATGTAACCGAAGGAGACAACGTCGCGCCATTTAGAATGTAACCCAACCAAGACAGCAAAAAGGAGACCACGGTTTGGGAAACAAGGGGCGATGGGAGTATCTGCGGGCAATTTATGAGCGCTATGAGAAAGCCGGACGAAAGGCCAAGAAAGTGATCTTGAACGAGTTCTGTGCCAACACGGGCTATCACCGCAAGTATGCGATTCGCTTGCTGAATGGAGCGCGGCCGGAGAAGCGACGGACACCACGGGAGCGGCGGCGTGGGCTCAGCTACCGTCCGGAAACCTTGGCAGTGCTGAGCGCGGTGTGGGAGGCCGCCGGGTATCCCTGGTCGGTGCGCTTGAAGGCGCTGTTGCCGTTGTGGCTGCCGTGGATCCGCAAACGTTTTCGTGTGCGGCCGGAGATCGAAAAGCAATTGCTGAAGATCAGTCCGCGGCAGATGGACCGTCGGCTGAAAGCGCAAAAGACGCAGCGGCGACGAAGGATTTACGGACGCACCAAGCCGGGCTACCTGCTCAAGCACCACATTCCCGTGAAGACCGACCGCTGGGACGTCGCGACGCCTGGTTTCACGGAAGTGGATCTGGTTTCGCATTCGGGCAATTCCGCTAGCGGAGAGTTCGCCCATACGCTCAATGTCACCGACATTCACAGCACTTGGACGGAATCGCGAGCGGTGCTGGGACGCGGGGAAGAGGCCGTCCAGCGCGCCTTAAATGAGATCGCCACCACGCTGCCCTTTGCGCTGCTGGGCGTGGATTCGGACAACGGCAGTGAGTTCATCAACTGGCATCTGAAGGGTTGGTGCGAACAGAAAAACATTCAGCTCACGCGCGGACGGCCGTACAAGAAGGACGACAACGCGCACATCGAGCAAAAGAACTGGACGCATGTGCGCAAGCTGCTGGCCTGGGATCGCTACGACACACACGAAGCCGTCGCAGCGATGAACGATCTCTACGGCGGGGAGCTGCGTTTGTGGCTGAACCTGTTTCTTCCCTCGGTGAAGTTGCTGAAGAAGGTGCGCGTGGGATCGAGAGTGCGGCGCGTTTATGACGCCGCACGCACGCCGTTCGAGCGGGTGCGGGAGTGCCTGCAGGCGGACCCGGAGAAAGTAGCCAAACTCGAAGAGCTGAGAAAGCGGCTGGACCCGTTCCAACTAAGCAGGACCATCGAACGCCAACTGGAGCGCATCTCACGACTGGCCAATCGTAGGTTGAGCCCGAAGGCGGCAACGCTGCCAGAAACAGAGCAACAAGGGCCGCCGACCGATGGCTGTGGAATCGACATAGGTAGACGGTCGCCCGTTTTCCCTGTCACACCACCGTACATGCGGGTCCGCATACGGCGGTTCGGCGGGTCGAGCTATTGCACACGATACAGTTGAGGGATTCCCAGTGAGGCGAAGTAGGCATTGGGCAGTGCGAACGCAACACCCGGCGAGGCGGCAAGATACCACGGACCGCGGGGAAGTTTGACCGTGCGGATAGCAAGATCCTTCTTCACTCCACGTCGTGTTAACTCGGAGAATCGCACAGGGCCACGTTTCCACTGTTTCCATAAGAACGACCGCAGTCGTCGCCGTAACCACTGGTCGAGTTCCTTAAGGACTGACGGGGTTTCACACACGCCAAAGTAGCCGTGCCAGCCGCGAAGATAGCGGCGCAATTCGGCCGCCATTCCCGTTATGCTGATCCCGCGTGTCCGTCGTGTCAGTTCCCTAATCCGCTCTTTGAAACTGGCCAACGCCTTCGGCGCGATCCGCCGTCGTGGTCGCGACCCGTTCGTAAAGCTGAAACCGAGGAACTTCCTTTCCCAGGGTCGCGCTACCGCGCTTTTCTGCTGGTTTACCTTGAGTTTGAGCTTGGATGTGATGAACGACGTCACCGTCTTCATCACGCGGACTCCCGCTCTCCGACTGCGGACGTAGATGTTGCAGTCGTCCGCATATCGGGCGTAGCGAAGTCCACGTCGCTCCAATTCTCGGTCCAGTTCATCCAGCACGATATTCGACAGCAAGGGAGACAGAGGGCCGCCTTGCGGCGTCCCTTCGTCGACGGCGCTGACCAGTCCGTTTTCCATGACCCCGGCGCGCAGAAACGTTCGGACCAGTTTCAGAATACGCTTGTCGCTGATCCGTTCTGCGAGCTTGGCCATCAGGCGGTCATGGTTCACCCGATCGAAAAACTTCTCTAGATCGAGGTCTACCACCCATCGGTAGCCTGCGGCTATGTAGTTTTGCGCCGCTTCTACGCCCTGATGCGCCGAGCGTCCGGGTCGGAACCCGTAACTGTGCTTGGAAAATGTCCGATCCCATCTCCGTTGCAGAACTTGCAGAACCGCTTGCTGGATGAACCGATCCAGCACCGTTGGAATGCCCAACTTGCGCATCCCGCCGTCCGGTTTTGCGATCTCAACTCGCCTTACCGGCTGCGGTGCATAAGTTCCTTTTCGTAGTTGTTCCCGGACTTCCGTCCAGTGCTCTCTCAGATAGCCCGGAAGATCGTGCACGGTCATCCCGTCCACGCCCGGACTTCCTTTATTGGCCTTGACGCGTCGTAATGCCTGCTTGCAGTTTTCCCGCTGGCAGACTTCTTCCATCAACTGTTCGGTAATAGCCGAGCTTTCGCTTATGCGCTCCGCCGCGTGCGATTCGGTCCCTGCCCCAGCAGATCTTAGAGCTTCACTCGTATCTTCTGCTGGGAAGGCCAACTCTAGTTGGTTCTTCTGCCGCCTGTCGCCCATGAGTCGCGCCTGCTACTCGCCGCTCCCATTACTCCCCTTGCGGGGAACCGTTCGGGCCTTCCCCACTCGCGTGGGTACATCGCCCTCTGCTGACTTCTCTCGCCCGGTCAGGATAGATCGCTCTATCCTTAGTCGCGCTTCCGCGACAAGCGAGAGATCTCCCGAGGTAAGCTCGATGACCTTCGGTGCACAACCGCCGAATTTACATGCGACGCACTTTGATGGAGTGGACTTTGCCGTTCTTTGCCGGCTCGTCCTACGCCTCATGCCTCAAATCCGGTTCTTGTCCATCGGCTCGCACCTTTGCTCCGCGCTTCTTTCAGACGATCCCTCACGGTCTCGCCCTTGCGCTTCGCTAACCCTTCCTTTCCATCAATACGGGTAGAGGACTTTCACCTCCAAGTCTTCGAACATGCTCGGCACACAAAGCCGCTACGCTTGGAAATCCCGCAAAGGACGCGGGATTCCCACTTTCCCACAGCCACAACAACAACAAACCTTCGGTTACATTTCAAATGTCTCGACAACACCAGCTACGGTTACATTCTTAGATGGCTTGACAGGTGGCGTGCGGCGGCGCGGACGACCTGTTTCACACCGGTCGCACACGCACATTGTTTTCCCCAGACAGAAACGCTATAAAGCTTCGGTGCCCGAAACGCCCATTCGCGTGGAACAACTGCAAAAGTTTTTCCCTCCAGCGCGCAGCGGATGGCGGGCCTTCCTGCAGCCGTTCGAACCCGCGACGTCGCTGGCCCTGGCGGGAATTTCACTGGAAGTTCGCTCTGGCGAAGCGGTGGCGCTGCTCGGCACCAATGGCGCCGGAAAATCCACGCTGCTGAAAATTCTCGCAACCCTGGTGCTGCCAACGAGCGGGCGCGCAAGCGTCGCTGGGCATGACACGGTGCAAAATTCGCGCGCCGTCCGACGCCAGCTGGGTTATCACGCGGGAACGGATCACGGTTTTTACCCGCGGCTCACCGGCAGGCAAAATCTGCTGTTCTTCGGGCGCCTGAACCGGCTTTCGCGTGGGGCCGCAACGCAGCGCGTCGCATCCCTGGCGGAACAATTTCATTTCAAGGATTCGCTCGACCGCCAAGTCCGCACGCTTTCAACCGGCACCGTGCAACGCCTTAGTCTGGCACGCGCGGTGCTGCACGAACCAAGCGTGCTACTGCTCGACGAGCCGACGCGCAGTCTGGACGCCATCGCCGCCGCCGAATTCCGGCGCTATCTAAAAAAGGAAATCCTGCGGCGCGGCAGCACTTCCCTGCTCTTCGCCTCGCACACACTTTCCGAAGTGGAGTTGCTCGCGGATCGCGTGGCCATCATCGAAAAGGGCCGGCTGCTCGTTTGCGATACGCCCGATGCGCTGAAACGCCACACCAGCAGCGACACGATGGAGGAAGTTTTTCTGTGCATTACCGGCCGCGCAAACCCCGACAGCACGCCCGTAGACTCCGCTATCGATCCGGAGAACACATCAACGTGAGCGACCTCAAGGTGAGCGACCTCAAGGTGAGCGACCTCAAGGTGAGCCACACGCTCCTCAACGCATGGCGCGAATTCTGGCTTTTTTTCTGGCGCGACGTGCTCATCGCCCGCACCTATCGCACGGCTTTTCTCCTTGAATCCGTCGAGGCGCTCTTTGGCGCAGCCATGCTTTACTACGTGGCGCGTTTCGTCGACAGCCCGCTGCTGGAGCAGAGCCTGCCGCAAGCCGGAGGCTATTTCGCTTTCTCTCTCGTGGGGTTTATTTTTCTGGATTATCTAAATGTCTCGTTGGATAGCTTCGACCGCAGCCTGCAAGAGGCGCGGGATAGCGGCACGCTCGAGCATCTTTTGGTGACGCAAACCTCGTTGCCGGTTTTGGTGGCGGGCTCGGCGATTTATCCCTTCGCCGTCACCACTGTGCGCATTGCCATTTATATCGTGTGGGGCGTGATGTTCTTCCACTTTCCGCTCTACGCTGCCAATTGGCCCGGCGTTTTCGCCATGCTCGTCGCCACGCTGCTGGCGTTTTGCGGGCTGGGAATTTTTTCCGCCAGCTATCTGCTGCTTTTCAAGCGTGGCAATCCGGGGAAATGGTTTTTTCTAGGCGTTTCCAGCGTCACGGGTGGAATGCTCTTCCCCGTAAGCATTTTGCCGGACTGGCTGCAATTTGTGGCGCATCTGAATCCCGTCAGCTATGCGCTGGACGGCATGCGCACCGCACTGCTCGGCGGTGCGGGATTTTCGGCGCTATTTTATCCGCTCGGCGTACTGCTCGGCTTTGCCGCCGTATTGCTTCCGAGCTCCGTGTTGATCTTTGCGTGGGCACTCAGACGCACCAAGATGAACGGCACGCTGACCCACAGTTAGAACTTATATGGGTGTAGGTAGCTGCAGCAAAAAAAAGCCGGCCCCGTAAAATGCGGGACCGGCGAGAAAACACCTGGCTGCACTGCGAGGCTAGGATTTCTTTTTCTTGTTGCTCACCGAAATGTCGATGCCCGGAGCAATAGCTTGCAGTTGCGCCAGTCCCTCTTTGGCCTGCGCGCCCCAAGGCCCATTGGGATCCAGCTCCAATGCTTTTTGATAGGCCTCTACGGTGCCCGGCGCAAGCACTACTTCGTCTTTATTGCCCACGCGCTTCGTGGTCATCTTGTACACCAACGATGCACCTAGCAGATACCACGTCTGCGCACTCGAGGGATCGAGCGCCAGGGATTTTTGCAGTGGCTCAACGGCATCGCCCAGTCGATTCGCGTTATACAAACTGATGCCGAAGTTACGCCACGCGCTTGCAGCGCCGGGCGGATCAAGCGACGCGCTCTTTTCGTACGCGGTCTTGGCTTCGTCTATCTTGCCTTGGCGCGCCAGCACGTTGCCCAAATTATTGTAGTATCCCGGGATGTCCGGCTTGGCCGCGATGGCGGCCTGATAGGCCTGTGCGGCTTCATCGTTGCGTCCGGCGGTATCGTAGGCATCACCAAGCTTGGCCCAGAACAGCGCGACGTTCGGATCTTTCTCACCGCCCGCTTTCTGCGCGGCTTGGAATTCGGCGGCCGCCTGGTTCGATAGATCGACCACTTTTTGCTTCGCGGTCTCCCGCTGGTCCCCGGGCGCTTTAGCGAGATCCGCCTTGGCTTGATGCTCCTGATCGAGCAGCGCGCTGCCCGCCGCGAAATGCGCCTTCATGGTCTCTACAGCCTGCTTTTCCTCGGCCTGCTTCTTCACGGCTTCCTGCGAGGCCGCGCCTTGTTGCGCAATGATTTCCTTAAAATTGAGATCCACGCGGGTCGGCGTGCCACCTTGCACGCGGCATTGCACGTCATAGGGTTTGTTGGGCGCGGGAAGCACGGCGTACACGTGGTAAACCCCACTCTTCAGATTGCGAAAAGCATAGTTACCGTCTTTGTCGGTTTTGGTTTCGAGCTTCGCGCCTTGGTCGCTCACGCTCTGCATCGAGAGATCTGGCCAGGGCTTGCCGTCTACGGTCAAGATCGTGCCGGTGATAACGCCATCGGCCTGCGCAGCAGCGCGCGGCACCGCCACGCCGAGCACCAGCGCCAAGAGCATGAGCGCCAGCGCCAAGTAAATGACGTTGCGCTGCCTCATGCCGCTTTGTTCAAAGGATGTCATTTTGCACTCTCCTAGTTGACCGCTTCGCGGTCACACCTTGCATTGACCGTCTGAGGGTCACATCTTGCTTGACCGCGATTTGCGGTCGAAGTCCATCCAACCACGCGGAACGGAACCGCACGCTCCACACGCAAATCTCGTTCTGTGGCTGGGAAAACCAGCCCGGGATGTTGCGGCGGTCCCGGGCGGCGTGCGCCCTATTATCCACCATCTCGCCCAGATTCCAAGCCCCCAGGCTGATTGCCGCGGCGACGGCCCTCTTGGCCCGGTCCGTGCCAACCCGACAGAGAGCTTCCAATTACGCTACTACCAAGCCGCTGCTCGAAGACCTATCGCGCGCGCTCCGCAGCCTGCCGGTATTCGATGGGATCGGCAACTCCCGCCTCCGCAAACGCCCGCAAGCGCAACAAACAGCTATCGCAAACACCGCAAGCCTCATCGCTATTCTGATAGCAGGACCAGGTAAGCTGCAACGGCGCGCCCAGCTCGAACCCACGGCGAATAATTTCGCTTTTCTTCATAGCAATCACCGGCGTGACGATTTCGATTTCCGTTTCCGGCCGGGTGCCCACGCGAATCAATTCTTGAAACACGCGGTAGTAATCCGGACGGCAATCCGGATAGCCCGAACTATCCTCCGCCACCGCGCCAATGTAAATCGCGCCAGCGCCCATGGTTTCCGCCCAACTAACCGCCACGGAAAGAAAGTGCGCGTTGCGAAATGGCACGTAGGTTACGGGAATTTCACTCCCGTGCTCGCCGTTCACGCCCAGCCCATTCTCCGGGACCGCGATGGCCGCATCGGTGAGCGCCGAGCCGCCAATAGCACGAAAATGATCGAGCTGCACAACCAGCCGCCGCTGCACACCATAAAAATCCGCGATGCCGTCAAAGGCGCGCCGTTCGCGCGATTGCGTGCGCTGGCCGTAGCCGGCGTGCAGCAGCGCGATGTTCGCCGCGCCGTGCCGCTCTCGTGCAATAGCCGTACACACGCAAGAATCCATGCCTCCGCTCAGCAGCACCACCGCTTTGCGCGTATCCATCATCGCTTGACACCGACTCGCTACACCTTCGTCTTAAGCCCTTGTCGTGGCGCAGCGTGCTGCGCGGTTTTTCTCTCGGACTTCAACGTCTCGATCGCTGCGTCACACTCGCTTAGTCGTCGCTCCCACACAAACTTCCGCCAATTGGGGGCGCGGCGGCTCGACACCGCTGGTCGCGCGTAGTCCACACCACCCACAGAACACCACAAGCGGACCAACTCAAACGCCCTTGGTCGCCGGATCCCATACAAATTTGTGCAACTGCAAGCCGAGGCGCACAGGTAGGCCATCTGCCAAAATCCATTCGACGAGCTGCCGGGGCTCCAAGCCCTGCCATTTCCCGGCAGGGTCCGCAAACGACGGCGAAAATAGCACTTGATGTACGCGTTGCGCCAGCCCGTGCACGGCGGTAAATTCTCGGGCAAACTCATAATCGCGGCGGCTGGAGACCACAAATTTTATTTCATCTTTGGCGTCCACGGCGTCGAGATTCCGCAGCTCGAAAGTATCGGCTGCGCCAGAATCCGGGCATTTCACATCAACAATCTTGATCACTTCGCGAGGCAGCCGGCCGACGAAGCGCTCGCCACTGGTTTCGATCATCACCGTATAGCCCGCCGTAAGGAGTTGTTCCGCCAAAGGATAAATTTCGTCCTGCAGCAACGGCTCCCCACCCGTAAGCTCGACAAGCGGAACCGCGGCCAGACCCGCCGACTGGCCTTCGGTTCGCCCGGCCAGTTCGTCCACGCGGCACAAAATCTCGCCTATCGAAATTTTCTTGCCACCGTGAAACGCGTACGCCGTGTCGCACCACGTGCAACGCAGATTGCAGCCGGTCAGCCGCACGAAAATACATGGCAGGCCGGCACGCGTACCTTCTCCCTGAATCGACTTGAAAATTTCTGTGATGAACATGAAGCTGCGTCTTTCTATGGCGGATCCTTCTAAGGCTGATCGGGCCGCGCCTTACGCGAGCGCCGCCGCGACAGCCAGTAGATCGCCCCGAAGAACACCACCATGGCGATAATCAGCCGCGGATAACCAGGGGCAAATCCCATATAGCGCAACACAAACACATACCCCGCCGCGACCATCAGCGCGGGGATGAGAATGATATAGAGCGAATTGTTCATATATCCCGTCTAGTCGTTGTCGTGGCGTTGTAACGGCGGTCTTCAGACCCGCGCTTTTCTCTCACGACCAGCAACCAACGCCGCAGCGCAGCGAATCAGCGCAACATCACCCCACCGGCCGATACTGCGCGCGGCTGGTATCCGTTTCCCAAACAATCACATCCGTAACCCGCGCCCCGGGAGGCAACTCCTGCAACTGGCTACTCACCCGATCGTAAAAATACTTGGCCACATTTTCCGCCGAAGGATTCACCGTCTTAAACGGCTCCAAATCATTCATGAACTGGTGATCCAAAGTTCCGGTCACCTCGCGGATAATCTTCTTCAATTGCGTGAAGTCCACGAGCATGCCAATGTTGTCGAGCTGCGGGCCCTCAAGTGTCACGCGCACGCGATAATTGTGCCCATGCACGTTTTCGCACTTGCCGCGATATCCGCGCAAGGCGTGCCCCGACGAAAATGTCTCTTCCACGCTGACCTGAAACATGAAATGTGGCGGCGGGCCTTGGACCCGCGCCTTTCTCTTCTCTGCGAACTCGGCGCTCTTGGTGTCCTCTGCGTAAACGCTTTTCGCAAATTCAGCCCGCCAGAAATTTCGCGACCGTCGACAGTTCCTCAGTGATGCTATAAGACGGCAAAGACTCCAAGAAAATTTTACCATACGACATGCGGCGAATCCGCGAATCTAGCAGCGCCAGCACGCCGCGATCGGTCTTGGCGCGAATCAGTCGCCCGAAGCCTTGCTTGAGCGTCAGCACCGCCTGCGGCACCTGAAATTCCGCAAATGCGTTGCGCCCATCTTCTTCGAGCGAACGCACACGCGCGGCGACCACCGGATCGCTCGGCACGGCGAAGGGCAAGCGGTCTACGATGACGCAAGAGAGTTGCTCGCCCGGAACGTCCACCCCCTGCCAAAAGCTGGAAGTGGCGAACAGCACCGCGCCCGCGGTGTTCTTGAACCGCTCGAGCAAAGCCGAGCGCGGCGCCGTGCCCTGCAGCAACAGCGGAAACGCCACGCGCGTGCGCACGCGCTCATACAAATCCTTCATTTGCGCGTAGCTAGTGAACAAGCAAAATGCCCGCCCCTGGCTCAGTTCGAGCAGGCGCACGATTTCATCCGCGGCGGCCGCCGGATACGCCGCGTGGCGCACGTCCGGAATGCTGCGTGGCAGATACAGCAGCGCTTGTTTGCCGTAATCAAACTCTGGCGGAAGCGCGCGTTCTTTCGCGTGATCGACGCCCAGGCGGTGACGGATATATTCAAAGCGCCCAGCCACCGTAAGTGTCGCGGAGGTCATCACCACGCTGTCGAATTTTTCAAAGAGATGCTCGCGCAAAATCTGGCTCACGTCGATCGGCGTGGCCGCCACAAACACCCCTTTGTTCCGCCGCTCATACCAGTACACATAATTTTTTTCGTTGGATTCAAACAGGAACGACAGCTCCTGCCGCAATTCAAAGCTCCGCCGCGCCACGCGCAGCAACTCCTCGGGCTTCTGCGTCAGCGCGGCGAATTCCGTCTCCAGGCCTTTCAGCGACGACGCCAGCGCGTCGTAACCATCGCGATGCTGCTGCAAGAATGCGTCGCGCTCGTTGTAGCTGAACGGATAGCGCCCATCGCGCGGCGGAAACGCCTCAAAAAACTCCCGCGAGCGTTCGCGAATGCGCTGCGTGCGCCGCAGCAATGACGGCGAACCCAGCTTCAGCAGCCGCATGGCGATATCCGCATCGCGCGCCAACTCTTCAAAGCGATAATTTGAAAGCTGCCGCCCGAAATAATCGCTGGCCACGTCTTCCATCTCATGCGCTTCGTCAAAAACGACCAGCGAATATTCCGGTAGGATGCTGCCAAAATCGTCCTGCTTCAGCGCCAGGTCGGCAAAAAAAAGGTGATGGTTCACGATGATCAGGTCGGCGTCTTTGGCCCGCTGATGCATAGCGGTCACAAAACATTCATTGAAGTCCGGACACTTTTGCCCGGTGCAAGCATCGCGCCGCGCGTCGATGCGCCCCCAAAGATCGGAATCATCCGCCAGAAACGTGAGCTCCGAGCGGTCGCCCGACTCTGTCAACCTCGCCCACTCGCGAATCTGCCGAAACGCGTCCATCTCGTCCATGCCCTTGAGCATCGGATCCGCCATCTGATGCAGCTTGGCGCGGCACAAAAAGTTCGCGCGCCCCTTCATCACCGCCACTTTTAATTCCGGCGCAAAATGTTTCTGCAAAAAGGGCACATCTTTCTGAAAAAGTTGCTCCTGCAGCGACTTGGTAGCCGTAGAAATCACCACACGCCGCCCGCTGCAAATCGCCGGCAGAAGGTACGCGAGCGTTTTGCCGGTGCCTGTGCCCGCCTCCAAAATTGCGTGATGATGTTTTTCAAACGCGTCCTGCACCCTCTCGGCCATCTCCAGCTGCGCCGGCCGATGTTCATAGCCGCCAATCATCGATCGCTCTAAGAACCCGCCGGGGCCAAACACGTCGTGCATCGAAGGCTTGCCGGACGCACTCGCCTCGTCGTTCACCTGTTCGTCAGCTTCACCCTCGCTGGAAGGGAAACGCACAAGGGTAGGATCGTCGTCCAAAGACACGTATTCGCGCCCCGGCCTTCGCACTTCGACCGGACGAACCTGCGCATCATTCGCCGTATTCCTAAGCCCCCTGCCGCTACGTTTCGTCAGAACTTTCCTCGAATCCGTAAATTCGCAACCCTTCCATTGGCCCCAAAAGCCGCACCGGAGTTAACGATAACACACGCCACTCGTGCGCACCTCGGGCCGCCGGCTAAACGCACACCCGGTTCTTGCGCACCCGAAAAATTGTTGTAGGATAGCTTTCTGCAGGAGGGCTCTCTCCATGTCCATCACCTTCACCTTGAACGGCAAACCGCAAAACGTCGACGTCAGCCCAGACATGCCGCTGCTCTGGGTTCTCCGCGACACCCTTAATATGACCGGCACAAAATTCGGCTGCGGCATGGCGCTCTGCGGAGCCTGCACCGTGCACATCAACGGTGAAGCCTCGCGCTCGTGCATCACGCCAGTGTCAACCGTCGCCGGCAAAAATATCACCACCATCGAGGGCCTCTCGGCCGACGGCACCCACCCTGTCCAGGAAGCCTGGGTTGCCGAGGACGTTCCGCAGTGTGGCTACTGCCAATCCGGCCAGATCATGTCCGCTGTCGCGTTGCTTGCAAAAAAATCCAATCCGACCGATGCCGATATTGACGAAGCCATGAGCGGCAACATCTGCCGCTGCGGCACTTATCAACGCGTCCGCAAAGCCATCCATCGCGCCGCCACAGCCGTGCCCGCGAAAACCAATTCCGCGGCGTGAAGTTCTGCGCAACGCCGCGCTCCAAATTTGTGAAGAATCTCGAGGTACCAAGCCATGACCACCGCACCCGTTCTGCAACGCCGCGATTTCCTGAAGACCGCCGCCGTCGGCAGCGCCGCGCTAGTCGTCGGTTTCCATCTTCCCTCGTCCGTGTTTGCCAATTCCTCTGAAGACCAGGAAAAAAAGCCGGTAAACCCCTTCAACGCCTGGGTGCGCATCACGCCAGACAATCAAGTCACCCTCATCCTCGGCAAATCGGAAATGGGCCAGGGCATCATGACCGCCCTCCCTATGATCCTTGCCGAAGAGCTCAGCCTCGATTGGACCAAAGTAAAAATCGATCAAGCCCCCACCAATCCCAAAGTTTACGACCTGGGCACCGGTGGCAGCGGCAGCGTCGCGGGCTCCTGGATGCCACTTCGCCAAGCCGGCGCGGCCGCGCGCGAAATGCTCATCACCGCCGCAGCGCAGCGCTGGAACGTGCTCCGCGAAACTTGCAAAGCGCAAGATGGCGGCGTCCTGCACGGCGCGCGGAAGCAATTCTTCAACTACGGCGAACTCGCCACGGACGCCGCAAAAATGCCGGTGCCGGACCTTCACACCGTTCCGCTAAAAAGTTCCGCCGACTTCACCATCGTCGGCCGTGATCAAGTCCGCGTCGAAGCCCGCCGCAAAAGCATGGGCGCCGCAAAGTATGGCATTGACGCCCGCCCCGCCAATCTGCAGTACGCGGTCATCGCGCGCTGCCCGGTGTTCGGCGGCAAAGCCGCAAAGTTCGACGCCACCAAAGCCAAAGCTGTCCCCGGCGTCCGCGACGTGATCGCGATCGATGCCGTCGCGCTCGGCGCCTTCACCACCGGCGGCGTAGTCGTCATCGCCGATAATTCCTGGGCCGCCATGCAAGGCCGCCGCGCCCTGGCCATCACCTGGGACGAAGGCCCGCACGCCGCCGAATCCAGCGCCGCGCTCCACCGGCACTTTGTCGACAACGCCGCAAAACCCGGCACAGTGGTGCGCAACGAAGGCGACGCCAACTCCGCCCTCGCCGCCGCGCCCAAAAAAATCGAAGCCGTCTACGAACTCCCCTTCGCCGCCCACGCCTGCATGGAGCCGATGAATTGCACGGTGCACATTCGCCCGGACGGCGCCGAAGCCTGGATTCCCACGCAAGCTCCACAGTGGGCGCAAGACGTCATCGCGCAAATCTCCGGCCTTCCTCCCGAATCTGTCACCGTGCACACCACGCTGATGGGCGGCGGTTTCGGTCGCCGTTACCAAGCCGACTTCGCAGTCGAAGCCGCGCAAGTAGCTAAAGCCACCGGCAAGCCAACCATGGTCCTCTGGACCCGCGAAGACGACATGCAGCACGATTTTTACCGCCCCGCCTCCTACCATCGCCTGCAAGGCGCGGTCGATTCGCAAGGAAATCTCGCGGCCTGGAAGCATTTCCAAACCTCCACCTCCATCGCCGCGGTCTGGGAAAAAAACGGTTTAGAAAAGCCCGAGCAAAGCGAATTCGGCACCGCCGCCTTCATTCCCTACCGCACACCAAACTACCGGGTCGAATATACTTTGGCGCAGTCCGGCGTTCCGCGCGCGTGGTGGCGTTCCGTCGAACATTCCAGCGGCGGCTTCGTGGTCGAAAGTTTCGTCGATGAACTAGCCCATGCCGCGGGCGCCGATCCCGTAGCCTTCCGCCTCAAACTGCTCGGCGATCCGCGGATCATCCCGGACTTCGGCTCGACAGAAAGCAAGCCGCTGAACACCGCCCGCTTGCAAGGCGTCCTAAAGCTAGCCGCCGAGAAAGCCGCCTGGGGCACTCCCCTGCCGCCAGGCGTCGCGCGCGGCATGGCCACCTACTATTCCTTCGAGTCTTACACCGCTGCGGTAGCGGAAGTCCGCGTCAAAAACGGCCAGGTGAATGTCCAGCGCATCGTCTACGCCGTCGACTGCGGCCGCCCCATCAATCCCGACGGCGTCATCGCCCAAGTCGAATCCGCCGCCATCTACGGTCTCTCCGCCCTCCTCTACGACGCCATAACCATCAACAAAGGGCGCGTCGAGCAATCCAATTTCAACGACTACGCCATGCCGCGCATCAACGAAACCCCCAAAATCGAAGTCCACGTAGTGCGCAGCACGGAAGACCCCACCGGCATCGGCGAACCGGGCCTCCCCGTAATCGCCCCCGCCGTCTGCAACGCCCTGTTCGCCCTCACGGGCAAACGCCTTCGCCGCCTCCCCATCCAACCGAGCGACCTAGCCTAGGCCGTTTCTCCGGCACCCCAGGCCTTCGTCGCTAGTTGCCCTGGCTCTTCCGTAGGGTCGCGACATGTCGTGCCCTTCTTCGCCTTTGCGGTCGTTCCGCGACGCTGAAACCGAACTATCGACTGGCATTTTTCCGTGTGAATTGGGAGGATTGCTAGCTGCGTGAAGAGTTGACGCTAATCGCTTATTCTGCGTCCCAAGGCGGTGACGGCTGCGCCCGCTATCCATCCAAGGCAACCCTATGCGTCCTCGGACGTCTTGCGTAGCCGGGCATCGGCTCGCATCTCAACGCTTCCGACCTCTCGGCTTGGCCGGCATGCTGCTGTCGGCGTTCCTTGTTTCTGCTTGCCGCAAGCCCGCACCGCCCGTGACGATTACCTTTCTTGATGCGGAAGGCCAGGGCTCTCCGGTCGACCATCGGATGATCCCGGACGCCTATTTGCAGGAATTCACGCGGGAAACCGGCATTCGCGTCAACGATCTTCCAACTCCAGAGGACAACGCCTCAAAACTTGAGCTTGCCATGGGCTTGCTCCGCAGCGGTGCCCCCTCCCCTGACCTTTATGGCGTGGATACGATATGGGCCGGAATAATGGGTGAATACCTCATCGACCTGCAACCTAGCTTTGCCCCGCACGAGATTTCCTCGCAGGATGCCGACCTCATCGCAAGCTACAAGGTTCAGGGGAAACTTGTGGCCATGCCCTATAACCCGAATGTCCAGGTTTTGTTTTATCGCACGGATCTGCTCGCCAAGTACGGCTTCAAGAGACCACCCAGAACCTGGGAGGAGCTTGAGGAGATGTCCGTGCGGATCCAGGCCGGGGAGCGCGCAAACGGGAAGAAAGATTTTTGGGGGTTTCTCTGGTCTGGCGCGATCACCTCGGAAAGCGAACAACTGACCTGCGAGGGGCTAGACTGGCAGGTCGCGGAAGGGGGTGGCCAGATCATCGAACCAGACGGCAAGATCAGCGTTAACAATCAGCATGTTGTGCGGGCCTGGGAGCGAGCGGCTCACTGGGTGAGTTGGATTTCGCCTCCAAGCGTGGTTTCGTACACTGCCATGGACGCCGAAGATAAATTCTGGGTTTCCGGTACCGCTGCCTTTCAGCTCGGGTGGGCCGAAATGTATGAGATTGACGCAGTAGATAAGCCGTTCCGCGACAAAGTGGGGGTGACCAGCGTGCCAGGTGGAACGAGCGCACGGGTCGCAACCCTCGGAGCATACTCTCTGGGTATCTCGCGCAGCTCAGCTCACCGCCCCGAAGCCGTCAAGCTCGTCCAGTTTCTTATTCGCAAGCAGGCGCAACTCATGGCCTCGACAGACCATGAAAAGCCAGGGCGAACGGTCGAGTTCTTTGAAGTCCCCTTGGTGATGAGGAAGATCTACCCGTGGTGGTGCAAACCGGGGGAATCTGCTGGAAGCGCAGTCATTTTGCGCCCGTCGGCGGTTGCCGGAGCCAACTATGAGGCGGTCTCGAAGGCCTATTCCCACGCGCTGCATTCTGTGCTGACACGGCAATCTACGGCTGCAGCAGCGGTCGCGGCGCTTCAGAATGAACTGGTTGCGATTATGGGTGATCACCAGGCTCAAGCCGGTAGAGGCTCATACTCGAGATGAAT
>JBEKVU010000010.1:0-20268 GCA_049513775.1 Candidatus Acidiferrum sp. | reverse complement strand
AGCGACGGCGCCTAGCGCTTCGGCACAAATTGGCGTATCCGTGACAATCGCTCCGCCCGTGCTGCCTGTTTACGAGCAGCCGGTCTGTCCGGTTGAAGGATATATCTGGACGCCGGGGTATTGGGGCTACACGGAAGATGGAGGATATTACTGGGTTCCCGGCACGTGGGCGGAGCCACCCGCGGTTAGTTTGTTATGGACGCCTGGGTATTGGGGTTGGTCTGGTGGTGCGTATCTCTGGAATGCTGGGTACTGGGGGCCGGAGGTTGGCTTCTACGGCGGTATTAATTATGGATTTGGTTATGTCGGTGTGGGCTACGCGGGCGGGTACTGGAACGGCGGGCAGTTTTTTTACAACAGCCGAGTGAATAACGTGAATGTTCGAAGCTTTCACAACGTGTATCAAAAGACCGTGGTCACCCACGTTTCGCACGTAAGCTACAACGGCGGGCGGGGCGGGATCAATGCGCGTCCTACGGCGACGCAGGAGCGATTCGCGCACGAGAATCACACGGCGGCAACCTCCGCGCAGCGCGAGCATGAGACGGCGGCGCGGGGAGACCACAGCCAGTTTGCGTCCGTAAACCATGGACGTCCGGCGGTGGCAGCCACGGCGAGGCCGGGCGCATTCACTGGCGCGGGCGTAGTGCACGCTCGAGGAGCGGTGACGAGTCGATCTGCTGCGACGCACACTGCCGGTCGGCCGGAGGCCAAGCCTCGCGCTGAGAGCTCGGCACGAGCGGAGAACGGCACTCGGACTGAAGATAAGACGGGGACTGAAGCGCGGACAAAATCGCGGGCCGAGTCAGAGTCTGCGACCAATCGCGTACCGACGCATGAACCACGGACCGAATCTAGTCCGAAGACGGAACCGAAGCCCGCAACCCCCGCACATGCGCCCAAAACCGAATCAAAACCTCGGACAGAAACGAAGTCGGCGACAACGCACGAAGCCAAGCCTGCGGGCACTTCGCGGACGGAGTCGAAGCCGGCAGCTACGCGCGAACCGAAGACGGAAAGCGAGTCGAAGACGGAAACCAGGTCAACGACTACGCATGAGGCGAAGCCGGAGTCGAAGCCAAAGACAGAGACGAAGTCGGCTACTACGCACGAGCCGAAAACGGAGAGCAAACCGCGAACGGAGACGAAGCCGGCGACCACGCGTCAACCTAAGGCGGAGCCGAAGACGGAGACGAGGTCAGCGACTACACATGAGTCGAAGGCTGAGAGCAAGCCTCGAACTGAAACCAAGCCGACGGCTACTCATCAGCCGAAGCTTGAGGCCAAGCCAAAGACAGAAACGAAATCCGCTTCTACCCACGAAGCGAAACCAGAGAGCACGCACGAATCGAAGCCCGCGGCAGAGCCGAAGACTGAGAGCAAGCCTCCGGCGGCTACGCACGAGTCGAAGGCTCCCGCGGCTACCCACGAAGCGAAACCGCCGGCGGCGCAGCATGAATCCGCTCCGCCTGAGGAAAAGCGGCCGCAACACTAAGCTATTTCGAACTGCAGATCGGCGCCGCGGAATTCCCTTCCGCGGCGCTTTTCCATTCCGGTCGAACGTCTCGGGGTTGTTTAGGGATGAAGCAGAGAAGTCTACGCGCTACGAACGCTCGGTGGCTAAGCGCTCACGAGCATAGTCCGAGCCGGGGCTGGCGGGCTCGAGGCGAAGATAGACGAGCCAGTGTTCGCGTGCCTCGTCGGTCGATCCGAGCTTGTCGCAGACGGTCGCGAGGGTGTAGCGGGCGTCGGAATTTTGCGGATCGAGCCGAACGGCGAGGCGGAGATGCTGGCGGGCTTCTTGCAGGAGGCCCAAGTCATCTAGCGTGCTGCCAAGATTGAAGCGGGCAACGGAATTTTGCGGCTCGAGCTCCACGGCGCGTGCGAAATAATCGCGTGCGGCTTCTAGCTGCCCATCTTCAAAGGCCAGCGTGCCGCGGTTGAGCAGCGCGTCGCTGTGACCGGGCTTGAGCAACAGCACGCGGTCGTAGGCTTCGATGGCTTGTTTGCGCGTGGCCGGATCGGCGTCAAATTCGAGCGCTTGGCGGAACCAACTGTCCGCGTTGCGCTCCGGCATCATCCGTACGTTTTCTACCAGCTCGCGGGTGGAAAAATTCAGGAGGAATTGGCCGGAGATGGGCTCAAGCTGGCCGCCGCTGGCACCCTCGACGATCAGATCTTTGCCGTTCGAGACAATACGCAGTTCGGTGAGCGGTGATTTTACTTCGGAAAGTTTCTGTCGCAGAGCTTCCAGCGAATGGCGCAGACGGGTGGGGGAGATGCCCTTCTCGATCAGTTGCTTGGCGGTGCGTAGAGCGATGAGGTCGCGGAAATCGTAAAAATCTTTCGTTGCGGCGAGCGGCGCGACAAACTGAAAGTCTTCCCACTGCTTCAGTTGCTTATCTGTGACGTTTAGTATGCGCTGAATATCCGTTCGCGTGTATTGCTCGCCGGGGCGCATGAACCGCTAGCTGGCGACCTTCTTGGCTGATTTTTTGCCGTTCTTGACGATGGCAATGGCGCGGACGGGAGGCTTTTTGACGGGTGCGGTGGGACGCTGCTCGAGGCTCTGTTTCAGCGCGGCCATCAGGTCCACGACCGGCGCGCGCTTGGGGTGCGAAACACCGGCCACCGCTTGCCCTTGCTGTTTGGCGGCGATCAGCGCCTTCATGCCTTCCTGATATTCATCGCGATATTTCTGCGGTTCGAACTCGGCGGCGAGATTTTCGATCAGCTGCACCGCCAATTTTTTCTCGGCGTCTTTCACTTCGATATTATCGTTCTTACCGTATTCGGAGAGCTCGCGAATCTCGGTCTGGTAAAACATGGTGTGCAGGGTCAGCCCATTGTTGCGCGGACGAATGATCACGATATGTTCGCGCTGGTGCATGGTGAGCTTGGCGATGGCGCAATAATTGGATTCTTCCAGGGCCTTGAGCAAGAGATGGTAGGCTTTTCTGCCTTCATCTTCCGGTGTGATGTAGTAGGAAGATTCGAAGTACAACGGATCCACTTCATCCAGCTTTACAAATTCCTGTATCTCCATGGTGCGGCCGGAGTCTGGTTCAATCTCGTCGAGTTCATTTTCCGTGAACAGCAAATATTGATCGTCTTCAAACTCGTAGCCCTTGACGATCTCGTTGCGCTCGACCTTGCGATCGCAGGTCGGGCAGAAGAGCGGCATCTTAATGCGCGACTTGCACACCGCATGGAGTTGGTTAAGCGAGATACGCTCGGAGCGCGCAGCGCTAAACAGGCGGATGGGGATGGACAACAGTCCGAATGTTAGAAAACCCTTCCAAACCGACGTGGCCATGGCGCTCCTTCACGGCGAAAGCAAAGCGAAAGCGCAAACGGGCGCTCTGCGAATGCCTCGGGCCGATAGTGTAACGCCACCCGCCCCCTGTGGAAATCCTGAAATATAGGAATCTGTGTCTAGAGACGATAGGGCTTACCCGATCTTACCCGATGGCTTATCGGGGCTTACTCGAAACTACCCGTCACGCCCTGGAAGCCATGCATGGCCTGCTTGGCCAGCCACTTGACCACACGGGCCATGCTGTAGCAGTAGGCCACGTTGTAGCCCAGTGTGGAGAAGCAGTTGGGCTCGCAGCCCTGCTTCATTTCGGCGAGTTGCTGCTGGTTGAAGTTGGGGTTTTCGGCGGTGCCCCAATCGTACTTGGCGTTGTACATCGGGAAGCACGGAGCCAAGGTGCCATCGGTGCGCACGATCACCCAGTTTTGCCCCGCGCGGCAGCCCCAGTGGTCTCCCTTGCCACGCATGAAGCCCTTCATGGCTTGCAGACGCGGGATGGAGTCCACCATTTTCCAACCCTGGCGCTGCTTGTCGATCAGCCAATCGAGGAGATCGTCCACCATGGCGAAGTGTTCAGGGCGGATGTACGTGTCGTTTTCATGGAAATGTTTAAAGTGCGTCTGCGGATGCACAACTAACACGACAGTTACACATTTTGTGTTAGTGGCGGAAGGAGAAAAGCGCCCGCCTCAGAATCCGGCCGCTACAACTTCTCTTCGGCGATTTGCAAACTGATGAAACGGCGAACTTTAGATGCCCATGGGGCTACTGGATTTTTGCGGATTCGGCTTTAGCTTCTTTTAGGATGGGAATATCCGGGTCGGCATTTTTCCAAAGCTCGAGAAACTCCTGGTATTGCGCGCGGGCCTTGGCGGTGTCGCCGGAAAGCTCGGCGGCGCGAGCAAGCTGCACGTGAGCGAGTGCTCCGATAGGCGCGTTCAACACCGTCCCGCGCTGATCGATAATCTTTTGAAACTCGGCCACGGCGAGGGCGGCTTGATGATTCTGCGCGTACGCCTGGCCGCGGACGTAAATCGAATACATATTCCCGAGCGGTGATGAGCTGATCGGAAATGGGTTCACCAAATCGTAGGGGGAGACGGCCTGGAGCAATTCAACGGCTTTTGCGGTGTCGCCGCGTTCAAGAGCGCTTGAACCGCGAATCACCGGAAGCCAGTAATTTCGCAAGAGCAGGTCACTAGGATAATTTTGTTCTAAGGTCTTTGTCAGGGAGTCCGCGCGAGCCTCGTCACCAGCGCGCGCAAAGGTTAGAGCCGCCAAAATCCAGACTTGTCTGCCCGCTGCGCGCTTGACTGCGCTTTCAGCTTCTTTGCGCGCCAGTTCGCGATTGCCAAAATCGGCCTCGCGGAGTGCTTCATTGCCCTGCCAAATCGCCGCTGCTTCCGGCATGTCGTTACCGACAGAAGAGTCCTCGGCACGCTGAGAAACGTTGCGGGCCGCGCGTAGCCGGCCAAAATATGCCTCGGTATCGGATTGGGTGGAGAGCAGCACGCCTTCGCTGCCCGGCAGGTGCGCCGCCCAAGCCACATCCCTGGCCATCTCGGCGGTATCGTCGCGAAGAAAACCGAGCTGATAGCGGCTGACGCGCAACACGGTGCTATCGACTCTCTCTTGCGCGGCCTGCGCAACGACTTTCGTGGCTTGCTCGGTTTGTCCCAGCCCGAGATAAGCGGTCGCCAGATTGCTGTAAACGTGGGCATTTTCCGGTTCGAGGCGCCGCGCCTCTTGGGTTGCGGCGATGGCCTTATCGTATTGGCCAAGCAAGATGTACAGGTTTCCCATGTTCGCGCGCGGCAGGTAGTCTCGTGGATAGCTCTGGGACCACACATCGTAGGCCTGCAGGGCCTGCGTGACGTCGCCGTTGACATAGGAATAGTAGAACGCCGTGATGCGCAACTTTTCGCGCTCACTCACGTGCTCCCGCAGATCGAAAGCTTTTTGCGCATTTTCGCTGGCATTTTGAACTTGGCCAAGGTTGTTGTATGCCGCGGCCAAGCCGGCGTAGGCCAAAGCAAACTTTGGATCAACGTACAGGGCGCGCTTGAAGAACGTGATCGAGGCAGCGTCGCCTTTTTCGCGTTGCGTCTTCCTCCCCATGGTGTAGGCGCTCAGAGCGTCGAGCGACGGGGTGGTGGCTTCCTCAAGCGGCGTATCGTATTTGCGAATGGAGCTGAGCGATTCGCCGAGCTTGCCGCGCACCGTCTTGCCAAGCTTGCCAAGAACATCAAGAACTGCCTCTTTGCCTGGGGCTCTCGTTTGCCCGCTGGCCAGCGAATCCCCGGTGGCGCAATTGATGGCATTCAAGCCAAGCACGTATTGATTGCCCAGTGCGGAGATCGAACCCTTCAGCAGCGCTTTGCCGCCGGAGCGCACACAGACTTGGCGTTCTTGATCAGCCGTCAGGTGTTCACCGTTCGATTCGCCCATGAGTTGCAGCGTATCGCGCACCTTCTGTTCGGATAGAGCGTTCAGGAAGGGTGACTGCTCGATTTCTACCGCCAGGGCCTGTTTCAGTGTGCCGTCAAACACGCTGTCGCCGGTCGAGTTGTCAAAATCCGCGAGCACGATAGTGTCTTTGTCGCTCAGCGCGTGGACGCTCCGCGTAGTGAAGAAAAACCCGCCAATCAGGACCGCGACCACCGCCGACGCTGCGAGCAAACCGATGGAGCGCTTTTTGTTGACTGCGCCAGACTTGGTTTGCGCTGCCGCGTTGTGCGCCGTGCGTATTTTCTGCGGAATTTCGGGGTTCCCCCCTTCTGCGTTGCACAGGTTGTAGAGATGCACGCGCACCCCGTGCTTTACCTCGGTGTCGCCAAGATCCTGCAAGCAGGAGTTCCACGAACTCAATTGTTCGAGAACTTCAGCCATGGCCGCGGAAACGAGGATGTGCCCGCCATCGCCGCAATCCATCACGCGCTGCGCGATATTGATGCCGCCGCCGGCGACGTTGCGATTGGCGTTGATGTCGGCAACGCGATATACCGGGCCGCAGTGAATTCCCATGCGGACTTTAATGTCTGGATGATTGCGAAGTTGCTTGGTTACTTCGAGCGCACAGCGCACCGGAGATTGCGGATCGCGAAAAAAAACTAGCGCCATGCCATCGCCGGTCGGCAAGCGAATCAGCTGGTCGTCGGCCTGTGCGTGCTCGAATTCCGGAGTGGAGCGGACGAGTTCTTGCAACTGGTGAATTACGCGCTGCTGCTCGTCCATGGGCAAGCGGGAGTACGCCACGACGTCCATGAAGAGCACATGGGCGATCTCCATCGCGGGGGATGACGTGGCGTCCGGCACTTCGACCGTCGCCCGTAAAACGCGATCGTCACCCGCTGCGGAGCGTCTCTCGGAAGACATGAAATGCTACAACCTCTGGACTCAGCGTAGGGTGCCAAACGCAAAAGCGTCAATGAAACTAAGGTCATTTGTGCCAGGCACGCCAACACCCATTTCGATGGCCTGCACCTGTACTCACGGACAGTTGTCGCGGTGCACGCGTCTACCATGCACCTTCTTTTCGTCCCCACCACCAGACCAGCCCAACGCTGGCGGTGGTTTGCTCCTTGCTGAGCAGGTTCTGCGTATCGGTCAAGAAGGACGGACGGTTTGAAAAGTCGCGACGCCATTCGTAGCGCATGAGGAATCCGTCGCCCAATTTGTAGTCAAAGGTCCCCGTGGTCTCCTTCAACGCTTGGCTTATTCCGCTAAACATTCCGCCGCGATCGGAGAGATACTCGGCACGAGCCGCTACGGCGACCTTTGGCGAGAGTTCATATCGCGCATAAAGCGCGCCGCCATCGACATGCGACGGCGCTGCAGACTCCCCTGGCGCCTGATTGCGCCAGAGCCGCTGAATCACGTAATCGCCTTCCAAGGCGAAGCTTACTTTCGGAGCGGCCTGCCAGGTGAGGTAGCTATCGAAAATGTGCAATCGACCGTTTGGCGCGGGGCGAATGGCCTCGAAACTCAAACCCGGCTGCACTGGAATCGGATTTGTCGGCGTAGCAACCTCCACGCGATCGGGATGTTCTTGGCCGAGATAGTAGTTCACCACCAGCGTTACGGACTTCGTCGGCTTTGCGGTGAATCCGAACAACTCATCCTTGAAGCCGTTGGTCGCCTCCGCTTGATTCGTTCCATTCACGACCCAATAGGTGAGCGTGAAGCGATCATTCACCGGATAGTTAGCGCGTATTCCAGCGTGATAGAACGGCAAAAAATTGAAATAATACGACCGCGAGTAGTTATTTTGATCCTTGGTGTAATTCCCTTCAATGCCGATCGAACTGCTCCACTTTCCGAAATCTATCGTCAGGCCCCTGCCGACGGGCGCGATATACGTTCCATAGGCCTGAAAAATATTGCGGTAGATGTCCGGCCGCGGCTCGTTCGTGGGATTTCCTTGCAGGGTATCGGTGGCTTGCCCAAATTGCAGATCTACGCGGGCGCCCCAGCGCCGGTCCTCGTCTAGATTCGGCGCGTGCTCAAAAATGATGCTTGCCTGATTCAAGCTGAAGTTATTGCTCAAAACGTCGTAAGCGCGAAGCAAGTTCACGCGCCCGACCGGGGCGTTGAAGTTGTATTCGTAATAGCCATCGAGGCCTACATTGATCGTGGTGTCACGCAGAAAGTCTAATTCTTTGCGATCCGCAGGAGTAACCGGCGTTCCGGTGCTTACATTGCTCACCGACGCAGTGTTGCTCGCTGGAGCAACACTGCTTCCTGAGATCACCTCGGCCGGCGCTGCCGCGGGATTCACAAAAGGGGCGCGGCTCTCGATGGCGTCGCTAGTGCTGCTCATCTTTACGGGGACCGCCGATGCATTCGCGAGTAACAATTTCTTTAACTCCGCCACTTCTGCCTCCAACTTCTCAACCCGCACGCGCAATTCGGCTTCGCCGCCCGCCGTTTCGGAGTCGGCCGCAGGCGAAGTCTTCGAAAGCGTTGCGGCGGCACGGGAGTCCGCGCTATCGCTCGAGGCGCTCCGCTCCGCGGCGCGCAACACGTTTGCGTGGTCGAGCAGCAGCGCCAACACGCACACCCAGATCGCCCCTTGCCCCAGTCGCACAAAGTTCCGACGGTGGTCCGTGCTCCTATCCACTATTGCCTTTCGCATGACCGTAGTCCCTTCTGAACAGGTATCACTGCATGAGTCTAGTATTTTCCCGTAGCCAAGTGCAGTACCCGCAGATGAATATCCATGCGTCTCACGAGCAGAAGTATCTTGAATCACCCAAACGGAGGCGCCATGAAATGTGTTGCGCTGTTGACGCTGCTTCTGCTCACCGCTGGCACGAAAGTTGCAGCGGCTCCTAGTCCCAATGATTACCCCATAACCATTCACGTAACGTCCTCGCAGATTGTTGACCAATACCAGGAACTTGACGTCGTTATTGATGGAAAGCAATATGAATTGAGCGCTCCGCAGGTGAGACACGGGCTGCTGGCCCTGGGTGATTACAAAGCCAGACTAACCAAAGACGCCCACAAAGCTGCCTACGAATCCGAACAGACTTACGAGATGCTGTTCGCCGACAACAAGACCAGAACATTTACTGTGATCGGCCAGTCAGAAGCGACAAACTGAGGCCGCCTGTGACGAAGTTCCTTCTCGTACGCGATCTCGCGAGTCTACGCGCGTAGCGACCCGTCGCAGATGGCTAAAACACCCGGCGTTGACACCTCGAAACTTGCAACGTAGTCTGGCACTTGAGGCACCTCGTGGATCTCTTTGAGGAAATTGTGCGGATGCGCAACGCCGGGTTGCGCGGCGCGCTGGCCACCATCGTGCACACCAACGGCTCGATTCCGAGCTACGAGAGCTCGCGCATGCTGGTGCACGAAGATGGCTCCATTGTTGGAACGATCGGAGGCGGGTGCGTCGAGGCGGATGTGTGGGCCGCGGCCAAAAACGTGATGGAAAAAGAACAGCCGCGCAAAATGGTCTTCAATCTGAACAATGATGCTTCCTATGACAGCGGGCTGATTTGCGGCGGGACTTTAGAGGTTTTTGTGGAGCCGATTTTGCCGCAGCCCACCTTGTATCTTTTCGGCGGTGGCCATATTTCGATGGCGCTGGCAAAATCGGCGGATGCCGCAGGATTCGGCATCGTAGTAGTGGACGACCGCGAGAGCTTTGCAAATCGCGAGCGTTTTCCAGTGGCGCGCCACATTCTGACGAGCTTTGAGGAGGCTTTCCAATCGCTCTCGCCGAATGGATCAAGCTACCTGGTAATCGTCACGCGCGGGCATCGCGACGACATGCGCGTGCTGGCGTGGGCGGTGCGGACTTCCGCGCGGTACGTGGGCATGATCGGCAGCAAACGCAAAGTGCTCTCTGTCTATCAGGCGCTGGAGCGGGAAGGCTATCGCGCCGAAGAATTCGCCAATGTTTACGCTCCGATCGGGCTCGACATTGGCGCGCTTTCGCCCGAGGAAATCGCGGTGAGCATTCTTGCCGAACTGATTGCCGTGCGACGCAACGCCGGCTTCGGACGGCACAAAAAATACGAAAATCGCCCGGCGCTCTCCGCGCGCGAAGGATAGGACGTGCTCGCGACGGTGATTCTATCCGGCGGGCAGTCCAGTCGCATGGGCTCACCGAAAGCTTTGCTGCAGCATCGGGGAAAATCGTTCCTGGAGCATCTGCTCGCCGTAACTATGCATCCGCAAATTGGCGTGCGACGGATCGTGCTCGGCGCGGATGCGCGCGCCATCACGGAAGGCCTGGAGCTTCCCACGGCCGAAATTGTGATCAATTCCGACTGGCGCAGGGGCCAGCTGAGTTCCATTCACGCTGCGCTGCAAAGCCTGCAGCCCGATACCGACGGCATACTGTTGTGCTTGATCGATCATCCGCTGGTCAGCGCAAAACTAATCGGACGGCTCATCCAGGTTTTTTACGCTACAAAGAAGCCTATTGTTCTGCCCGTTTGCTCCGGCCGCCGAGGGCATCCGGTAATTTTTTCCGCCACCGTTTACGATGAACTGCTGGCCGCGCCGCTCGACCAGGGCGCTCGCACCGTCGTCTGGGCGCATAGCCACGATCTCGCCGAAGTGCCAACCAACGAGCAGGGGTGTCTACAGAACATCAACGACCCCGCGACGCTAGCGCAACTGATGGATATTTCGGGCTAACTTCGCGGCAAGCGGATCGTCGGAACGGACCGCAACGCGCGCAACAGCGCAACCACCGCGCTCTCCGCAAGCTGCGCGCCATGAAGCGTTGCAGGGGGGAGGCCCCCCAAACCGCGCGAAATTTTATCCGCGGTCAGGTCTCGCGCCGTATCGCTCGTGGCTCCAAGGAGGCGCTCGGTCAGAAAGGAGGCCGCGGCGATGGCCGTGGTACATCCGCGGCAGAGAAACCGCGTCTCGGCGATTTTCTCGCCATCCATGCGCACCGCGAGACGCAAGATGTCGCCGCACACCGGGTTGCTCACTTCCACGGTATGCGTTGCGCCGATTAGTTCCCCGGCATTGCGGGGCTGGCGAAAATGATCGAGCACCGCTGCACTAAACATTTGAGGCATAACTTCCTTGAAATAGCGCACCAACCGGTGCGATAGACGGAACACCTAACACGATTCATCAATATGGCGTCTTGTCCATCTTCGCGACCCATGCGTTAAAAATCCCGATTCCTTCTTCGCGCAGCATTCCTTGCATGGGGATGCGCCGCGCACCGTGCGACAGGGCAAGCTCATCGTAAATAAAGGCGTCGTCGAAACCGGCGGCCGCCGCGTCACGAGCTGTCCCAGCATAGAAAACGTGCGCCGGGCGTGCCCAGTAGATCGCGCCCAAACACATGGGACAGGGCTCGCAACTGGTGTACAAATCGCAGCCGGTCAATTGAAATGTCGCGAGCGCTTTGCACGCCGCGCGGATGGCCACGACTTCCCCGTGCGCCGTGGGATCGTTCGTCGCCGTAACTTGATTCACGCCCTCGGCGACGATGCGGCCATCCTTTACCACCACGGCGGCAAACGGTCCGCCGCCGGCCCGAACATTTTCATGCGCCAGGGCAATCGCTCGCCGCATAAACTCCAGGGAGGGTTCCGAGTTGTGCGTTGCACCCATATCTCTGTTCTTTTCTCGCTAGGCCGCAAGTCGCGCCAAAGCTTCCGCCAGCGCCAGCGTTCCACGCGCAACATCTTCCGGCGCGGCATATTCGTCCGGCCGATGACTAACACCGGCCCGGCACGGGATAAACAGCATGCCGGTCGGCACGATGCGCGACATAAACAGCGAATCATGATACGCCCGGCTCACCACGGAGAGAAAAGGCCAGGAGTGTTCGTGGCAAGCGGCGGTCAAAGCCTCGACCACGCTAATGGCACAGTCGCCCGGAGCATCGGCGTTGACAATCTCGGACGCAATCGAAACGCAACGCCGCTCGGCCACGCGCCGCTCGGCATCCTCGATCGCGCGCATCACGCCGTCTCGACGCGCCAGATTTGTATCGCGAATATCGAGAGTCAAACGCACGCGGCTAGGAATACTGTTTACAGCTCCAGGGAAAACGTCGCACACGCCGACAGTGGCCACGGTGTCTATTGCGCCGCTCGCGCGCGCAGCCTGTTCAATGGCCAAAATTACTTCGGCTGCAGCGCACAGCGCGTCGCGGCGATCCGGCATCAGGACTCCACCCGCGTGCCCGCCCGCGCCCTCGACGACTATTCGAAGGCTCGCCGGCGCGGCGATGCGCGAAACAATCCCCAGTGGGACTTTCTGCCGCTCAAGCAACGGACCCTGCTCGATGTGCAATTCTACAAACGCTTTGTAATGATCGCGAGGCAACTTCACATCGCGCAAATCGCCTTCAAAACCTGCGCTGCGCCGCGCTTGCTCGGCGCTCTGGCCGTCGCTATCGGTCAAAGCGGCAGCATTCTCCGCTGAAAGCGTACCGGAAAGCATGCGGCTGCCGAGACAGCCGACGCCAAAGCGCGTTGGTTCTTCTGCGGTGAAAACCAGCAGTTCAATCGAATGCTTTGGGCGGAATCCGCTACGTTGCAGCGCGCGAATGGCCTCCAATCCGCCGAGCACGCCCACAACACCGTCGTATTTCCCCGCGTTGGGAATGGCGTCGATATGCGAGCCGGTGGCTACCGCAGGCGCCTGCGGGTCCGTGCCGATCCAGCGAGCGAACATGTTTCCGATGGCGTCGCAGCGTATGGCCAGTCCCGCCTCTTTACACTGCGCCAGCAACCATTCTCGCGCTTCCAGATCTTTTGCGGTAAAGACGACTCGCGTCACCACCGGCGCTTCAGCCGAGGAAATTCCAGCAAGCACTTCGATTTCGCCGATTAGTTTTTCCTGATCGATGGCCAGGTTCATTTTTGCGCAGTCAGCGGATGACGGTTCCAATCCTTATAGATCAAATATTTCGCCGGCGCCTTGCCGAGCGCGCCAAACCATTGCGGACACCAGGGCGCCATCCAAATAAAATCGCCGGCCGTGACCGGATACCAGCAGTCGCCTAGCCGGTAAATTCCGCCGCCTTCGAGCATCAGCAGACCGTGTTCCATCACATGCATTTCGACCATACTGAGCGCGGCACCGGGCTGATAGACCATGGTGTTCACCGCAAAATCGAAACGCACCTCGTCGGGCAATAGATGCTTGACCTGCAGATCAGTATCGCCATCGAGCGCTTCGGCCACCACAGCGTCTTCGCTCGAAATAAGCACTTCGGGCGCAGGAACTCCTGCTATGGCCAGGTACGACTTTTCGATGACCATCACGCGGCTTGGCTCCGAGGCGGTAACACGGTGCTTCGTTCCGGGGGGCAAGTAGGCGTAGCTTCTTGCGGCCAGAGAATTTTCTTTTCCGCCGACGCTGACGGTGATGTGACCCTGCGTTACATACAGAAATCTTTGCGCCGCCGTATCACCTAGCTCCCCGCCCGGCTCCATCTCCGCGGTGTACTCGGCAAACGCCGCTCCCATGGCTACGCCGGCGTGCACCACGGCCAGCGCGCCTTTCATTCCCGGCAGTGCGGTACGGACGAAGGTATCGGGCGTAAGCAACACATGACTTGCTTGCTGCGAACTTCGCGTTTGACCGAGATTATGCACGCGCCATCCTTGTGAGAAATTCGGGTGCTTCAGCTAGCTGATCGAGCAACTGTAGGCCGCAGGCAATCGCTTTCGCGACGTCCTCGGCATGCACGGACTCCGAAGGATCGTGGCTCACTCCTCCAGGGGTGCGCAGAAAAATCATCGCGGCAGGAACTTGTTCGGCCAAAATCATCGCGTCGTGCCCCGCTCCGCTGACCATGCGGTGCGGCGCGCAACCACTCTGGCGCAGGGCTTGCGCAATTTGGCCGACGAGGAATTCATCCATTGCCACGGCACGTTGGTTCAACAACATTTTTGAACTCACTGCCAATCCGCGGCGCTGTGCAACCTCTTCGGCTCTGGCGATCAATTCTTGAACCGCGATCCTCCGCACTTCGTCTGAAGCGTGCCGCACATCGAGGCTCACGCGAGCCTGGCCCGCGATGCAATTCACCGCGCCGGGCTTGATGTCGAGGACGCCCACCGTGGCCACGAGTCCCGTCGACTCCCGAGCGGCACTCTCGACCGTAATAATCCATTCCGCCGATCCCACCAAGGCGTCGTGCCGCATGTGCATGGGCGTCGTTCCGGCGTGATTCGCGCGCCCCGCAAACGTAAACTCGAGCCGGGTTTGCCCGGCAATTGCTTCAACCGCGCCGAGCGCCAAACCCAAATCCTCAAGCACCGGGCCCTGCTCGATGTGAAACTCGAGGTAGCCCAAGATATTGGCGCCAAGCTGCGCCTGCGGAATCTCGGCAACTCGCAATCCAAAGTCAGCGATTGCTTGTCGCACAGAGATTCCCTGCGCGTCGCGGCAATCCAAGAGGTCGTCGTCAAGGCGTCCCACCAGCGCGCGACTTCCGATAAATGGCCGACCAAAGCGCACGCCTTCTTCTTCTGAAAGGCCTACAACCTCAATAGCAAATGGTAGCCGTCGTCCCTCGAGCCCTTCCAGAAGCGCCGCGGCCAGCGTCACACCTAAGATTCCGTCGAAAGCGCCGGCGTTCGGCACGGTATCGAGATGCGATCCAATGAGTAACCGCGGCGCATCGGGAGCCGTTCCGGGATAAATGCCGCGAAGATTTCCCGCCGCATCGACACGGGTTGGAACTCCCAGCGCCGCGAGCCACTGTGAAACTTCCCGATGGCAGTCCCGCATCGGTGCCGACAAAAATGTCCGGCGCGTGCCCGCGGCGTCCTCGCTGAAACGCGCTAGGGTCTGGCAACGCGCCAGCACTTTCTCCGCCGTGATCAAACTGCTGGTCAGCACCCGCTGTTACCTTTCCCGGCCGATGCGCGCTTCGATGTAACCGTGGGGTTCATCGATGGGCACGAAGATCTCATTCGGATTGTCCTGGCCAAAGCGCGAAAGATCTACGGGCAGGCAGTGCAAATTCGGCATGCGCAGCGCAATCTCGTCCACCTCTGCCACTCGTTGCAAAACGCTTTCGGCCATCGCGTAAAGCGTGTGCTGCACGGATTTACTTTTGTGCTCGGCAAAAACGCCGAGCAGCAGCTCACGAATTTTCACGCGCAGATCGGCAAAATCGCCTTCTGCTGCGCCATAGGTCCAGCGGCTCCAAACCGCGGTGCCAAACAGCCGATCGCCGGACTCCGGCAAGGTGGTCAGCAGGTCCTTTATATAGCCTTCAAAGGCCGAATCCGCCGTCTTCATGATCATCAAATCCTCGAGCCCGGAAGCTATCTTCAACTCGCCGCTCTTTTTCCGCACGACGCTCGTATTCTTCTTCTCCCCACTGGCGAGCGTAAACGTCGTCGGATGCGCCTTTCCGCTCACTCTCAAATGCTCCCACGCTCTTTCGCGTACGCTCACTTCGGCTTCAGATACCTGCGGATTGCGTTTCATTAGAAATTCCGTCAGCTCTTTGGCAAAATCCTCCATGCACGGTGCGTGTGAACTGCGGGCCAGCGAATATACGGTATTCTTCATCGTATCGGTCGGCAGAATCTTGCTGTTGTCGCCGTCTGCGAAGCAACTTGCAAAATCTCCGTGCAGAAGAACGTCTACGGACCATTCTTGGAAATCGTTTCCACCGACGTGGCGTTGCACGCGCACCAGCCGCACGCGCGCTTTGCCGTAACGATCTTCAAGTAGCTTCACCATGCGCCCAGTTTCGCTAACCTTCTCACTGTGATTTCGACGTGTTTAAGTGCCGCGATACGTCGTAAATCCGTTCGGACTCAGGAGCAGCGGCACGTGAAAATGGTTGTCGCCATCGCGCGCCTCAAAGGTAATCTCCACCACGGGATACAACCCCGCCACACCCCGCGCGATAAAATAGTGTCCGGTCGCAAACTCTAGCCGGTAACGCCCGGCGCGCAATTCGTCGCCCGGCGGCAACAACTGCGCACATCGGCCATCCGCGTCGGTCTTCGCGGCTTCGAGTTGCACCCACGCGCCGGACTCGTCCAAGCGCTCAAGCCGCACGCCGACGTCAGCAGCCGGCTTGCCGAGCGCGGTATCCAGTACATGCGTGGAAATGCGTTTCATTCGCCAAACCACTTTCTCACCCGGAGGTCGGTGATGCGCGATTGCTCGTCCGCGGCTTCGCGCATTTCCGCGGCATCATCATTTTGCAGCCGCTGCCGCAGAATCTGCAGAATTTCGCTGGGTGACTTGCCCGCGGCGCACACAATAAATATCCTACCGAACCGCTCTTCGTACAGCCGATTCCCTTCCACCAACGCCGCCTTTGCGTCACCGCCGCCATCGGCAACCTTGCGCTGCTCCTCCGAGGACCACTCCCGCGATCGCGCCGAAGCCGCGCCCGCCGCGCGCACTTGCCCAATCCTCGGGTGACTACGAAACGCTTCGAGCCAATCCGTGTCACTCAGGTCCCACCAAATATTACGCGCCGCCTGCAGCAACTCATCAACGTCGCAAAACGGCCGCCGCGCCGCCATCGTTTCCGCCCATACGCGCGATCCACAGCACGCCGAAATCTCCTCGACCGCGGCGTCGCGCTCCGCCCCATTCCACCGTGCTAGCACCTTGTTCATGCCCGAACTTCGCTGGCGCACAGCTGCGCGACAAATTCCGCTACCAAGTTCCCCGCCACCGCCCCGCGATATTCCGCCGTCGAGCGAATATCCCCAATCGGTGCGATGGACTCGGCAACCCATTTCCGCAAGTGCTGCACGGAAATCGCTCCGCACTTGTTGCCGATCAGCGTTGCCTCCAATTTTTCCAGGCGCAGGGGCACCGGCGCGACACTCCCGAGTGCGATCCGAACGTCGTGAATCACGCCGTCGTTCACGAGCCCCAATCCAGCCACTGCTACCTTCGCAATCGCCTGCGCTTGCCGCGCCCCAACCTTACGCGCATGAGCAAAATACCCGGCAAACTTCCTCGGCAAGCCAATTGCGCGGATCAATTCGTCCCCGGCCATGGCCGTCTGCTTATAACCCAAATGGAACTCGCGATACGCCACGCGCCGCTCCCCGCGCACCGACGCTAAGATGACCTCCGCATCGTAAGCCAGCAATGCGGGCAAGGAATCGGCTGCCGGAGACGCATTAGCAATATTTCCGCCTAGCGTGCCGCGATTCTGATTTGCGATCCCGCCGGTCCAGGAAGCTGCCCGTGCCAGCAACGGAAACTCGCGCGCGAGCACCTCGGAACGCCGCAACTCCGAATACGTGCAGCCAGCGCCTATCGTAACTTCCGAAGGCGTCTCGGCGATTCCGCCCAGCTCGCGCAAATTGCGGATGCTCAGCAGCCTCCGCGCTCGCAGAGTCCCCGCGCCGTACAGCACCATCACATCCGTCCCGCCCGCGATGGGCAGCCAAGCGCCGGGCTCGCGGGCCAGCAGCGTCACTGCGTCATCCAGACTCTTTGCGACGAGCATTTCAAAATCTGCGGGATCCGACCTCATAGCACCGCGGTCCTTCGCGCGGCCTCCGCGACCGCTGCAAAAATCTGCATATATCCGGTGCAGCGGCACAAATTCCCCGACAGCCCCTCGCGAATGTCTTCCAGCGAAGGCGCGGGCTTTTTCCGTAGCAACTCTACGGTAGCCAAAATCATTCCTGGCGTACAAATGCCGCATTGTGCGCCGCCGCAATCAAGAAAGGCTTGCTGCACCACGTGCAATTCTCCGTCCCCCGCAAGCCCTTCGATGGTGGTGATCGACGTCCCGTTCGCCTGCAGCACCGGCACCAGACAACTATTGACCAAGACGCCATCTATAAACACCGAACACGACCCACACTCGCCCTCGCCGCAGCCTTCCTTCGCGCCGGTCAATATCAGATCGTTGCGTAACACATCCAGTAAGCGCGCCATCGGAAATGCGACTGCGTCGCGAACTGTGCCGTTCACCGTGAAAGTAAGGCGAATTTTTCCGGCATGCCCGCCAAGACTGGTCATCGCGAATTTCCCGCAAGCACCGAGGAGCCCGACTCCCCGCGCATCATCGCCGCGAACAAATCTTCAGGCAACAAAGGAATCGCCACACATCGCAACCCTGTTGCGTCCTCGAGCGCATTCAGAATCGCCGGGGCTGGACCATCCATCGGCAACTCCCCAATACCCTTCGCGCCATACGCTCCGTGGGGATTCCCAAACTCCTCAAAAAACACACGAATGGGCGGCAAGTCCGCGGACGTGGGCATAATATAATTCGTCATCTGATTGTTGCGCATGCGCCCGCCGTCCCACACTACTTTTTCATACAACGCGAACCCGATGGCCTGGGCCACGCCGCCGACAATCTGCCCCTCGGCCAAAATCGGGTGCAGCACGCGCCCCACTTCCTGCATCGCCACGAAATCTTCAATCGTCACGCTGTAGGTGGCTGGATCGACACTCACCTCCGCGATGTACACCGCCCACGCGTACGTCGCGTACGCTTCGCCGCGATATTTTTCGTCGTCCCAAAAGACGTCCTTCGGCGCTTGATAGCGCGCATAGCTCCGAAACACGCCACGCCTTGCCACATATTCAGCGCACGCCACGCGAAATTCTTCCGACGAATATCCGTCGCGCAGCAATCCCGCGCCGACCAGCGTCTGCCGCAATCCGAGCGCCGCCGAATGCACCAACCTCCCTACGACCATTACCGTTCGCGAAGCCACCGTCGGCCCGCTGTTCGGCACCGCAGTTGTATCGGGCTGGGCAATCCCGACGTTCTCGTACGGAATGGCCAGCGTCTCCGCCGCGATCTGGCACAACACCGTATTCGTTCCTTGGCCAAACTCCGTGCTGGACACCAGCACGCGCGCGGTGCCATCCACGCAGCCTTCCACCCCGGCTACCGAGTCCAGATACCGTTCGCCCGACCCGGTAAATCCGGCGCCATGCAAAAACGTGGCAATTCCTACGCCGCGTTTTTTCTCGCTGGCTGAAATATTGCCAACCGCAAATCTCTTCCGTTTGCCTTCGTAATCGGAAAGCTGCATCGCGCGGTCCAGCAAGAACTCCAAATTCACCTCGTCGCCGACTTTCTGCTCCGTGGTGGTGGTCTGTCCGGCCTGTAGAAAATTCCGGCGCCGAATCTCGCTCGGACTAACGCCCACAACCTGCGCGATGCGGTCCATATGCCGTTCCATCGCAAACAGCGATTGCGGCGCGCCAAACCCGCGAAACGCTCCATGCGGCGGCACATTCGTGGCCACGGCCTTTGAACGAATCCGCACGTTCGGCCAATGATACGGGCCACCTGCATGAATCGTGCCGCGCGAGAGCACTACCGACGACAACGTCGCGTACGCTCCGCCATCAATCACGAACTCAATCTCGCCGCCCAATATCTTCCCGTCGGCATCCACTGCGGTGCGATGCCGCGTGCGCGAAGGATGGCGCTTGGTCGTCGCCGCCATATCTTCCGCGCGGTCATAAATAAGCTTCACGGGGCGCCCGGATTTTCGCGCCAGCAGCGCGGCATGCCCGGAAATCATGGAGGGATACTCTTCCTTCCCGCCAAAGGCCCCGCCCGTCTCCATCTGCACCACGCGGACTTTGTCTTCGGGCAGCGCAAATAACTTCATCATCGCCTTGTGCACGTAGTAAGGGCACTGCAAGGAACCCCAGATCGTCACGCCATTCTTCGCGTCAAAAGCCGCAATGATCCCGTTGTTCTCGATGTACAGCTGTTCCTGCGCGCCGGTGGAATACTCGCCTTCCACAATGTGGGTTGCGTTGTTCCAAACGCTATCCACATCGCCCTTCTCAATCAAAAATTTCTTAAACACATTGTCGTCGCCCCAAATGATCTGCCGTCCCGATTCGCTTGCTTCGATAGTGTCCACCGTGAGCAACTTCTCGTATTCAATCGACACCGCCGCGATGGCCTTCCATAATTTGTGGCGCTCGGCATGCGCCAAAAGCAAGATCGGTTCTTCGGCATGATTCACCACACCATCCGCCAAACAGGGTTGATCGTCGAGTATCAGCGCAATGCAATTCTGCCCCGGAATGTCCGCGGCGGTGACAACCACAAACTCATTCCAATCGACGCCCGGGTCAAAAGATATTTTCCTTATCTTTCCGCGCGCCACAGAACTCCGCACCGTAGCGCCATAGAGCATTCCCGGCAAGGTCATGTCATCGACATAGCGCGCGCGCCCGATTACCTTGTCGCGCCCCTCTTTGCGCGCCACTGACGCTCCGACAATTTTTTCCTGCGCGCCACTCATTCCGTCACCATAGGGCCCGGCATGCCGCGCCCGCTGTTGCTCAGGCTTCTAGAATCGCAGCGCACACATCCGTCCAGTCGCCCGCGCTAGTTCTTAGTATATTGCTGAATTAGGTCCGAATCTTGCAGCGTATTGTGAACGAATCGCCGAGAAATGTGCACTTCTAATTGCGCAACAAATCAGCAAAAAAAACAACTAATCTCCGACCGCCTCTAAATCCCG
>JBEKVU010000009.1:0-20464 GCA_049513775.1 Candidatus Acidiferrum sp. | reverse complement strand
ACGCCATTGCTCCTTCAGCTTCAGGTCCACGTAATATTCAGTATTGAAGAATCCGGTCACGTCCGTGCCGTCGTCCGGCCGGCCCACTTGCGAGACCACTTGCTTCACTTCCGGAAAAGTCGACAAAACCAGGCGCGCGGCGTTCACCACTCGGGTGCCCTCCGTCGGCCCCGCGCTAGGCGCCAGCGTGCCGCGTACCCAGATCGCACCTTCGTCCAGGTGCGGCAGAAACTCCGAGCCGATGATTCCGCTCAGCATCAATCCGATCGCCGAGAGAAAAAACAACGTGCACAGCCCCACGGTGGTCACGCGATGCCGGATGGCCAGCCGCACCAAATGGCGATACCGCTCGCGCAGAAACTCCATCACCGGGTTGTGCCATTCTTTCGCGCCCTTCCCAAACTGCGAGACCGCCAGCGCCGGCGCAATTCCAATGGAATACAGCAGCGCGCCGGCCAGCGCGAACGACACCGTCCAGGCCATGGGTTTAAACAGCCGGCCTTCCACGCTCTGCAGCGTGAAGATCGGCAGGTACGCGGTGATGATAATGGCCACGGCAAAAAACACCGGGCGCAGCACTTCCACGACCGCGTCGCGAATCTGCTCGACGGGGGTCTTGATGGTTTTCGTCGTGCTGCCCAGATGGCGCATGATGTTTTCGATAATCACCACGCTGCCGTCCACCACCATGCCGAAATCCAGCGCCCCGAGAGACAGCAGGTTCGCCGGAATCTTGTTCAAACCCAGGCAAATGGAGGCAAAAAGCAACGAAAACGGAATCGCCAGCGCCACCAACAGGGCTCCGCGAACGTTGCCTAAAAACAGGAACAGGATCAGCGAGACCAGCAGCATTCCATGCAACAGGTTGTGCAGCACCGTCTCCGTGGTGTAGTGCAGCAGTTCGCTGCGGTCCAGAAACGGAACGATCTTCACGCCCGGCGGCAAGATGCCGTCGTTGAGCTCTTTTACTTTTGCGTGGATCGCTTCCAGCGTTTCGTCGGCGTTGGCGCCCTTGCGCAGCAGCACGATCCCTTCCACCACGTCCGGGTCGTCCAGGATTTTTCCGTCTTCGCGCCGGTAGGTCTTGCCGATTTGCCCCAGACGAATCTTCGCGCCTTGCTCCACCGTGGCGACGTCTTCGATTCGGATGGCCGCGCCGTTTTGTACTTTCAGCAGCGTTGCGCGGATGTCGTCAACATTCGCAAACAGCCCCAACGCCCGCACATTGATCTGCTGCAGTCCGGACTCCAGAAAGCTTCCGCCGGCATTCACATTGTTATTGGCTAGCGCGTATTCCACTTGGCCGATGCTCAGCCCATAGGAGATGAGTTTGGCGGGATCGACACGCACCTGATATTCGCGCGTGATTCCCCCAAAGCTGGAAACGTCCACCACGTTGGGCACGGATTTGAACTGCTTCTCGAGCGTCCAATCTTCCAGCGACTTAAGGGCCATCACGTCATAGGAAGGATTACTGCTCGTCAGCGTGTACCAGAAAATCTGGCCCACCGGACTGAAGTCCGTCCCGATCTGCGCCTCTAAGTTGTTCGGCAGCGTAAGCTGCGCCAGGCGCTCGACCACTTTCGCGCGGTTCGTGTCGTTGTCCGAGGCATCGTCGAAAATCAGCATCACGCTGGAGATGCCGAATAGCGAAAAAGATCGCAAGTGCGACAGATGCGGGATCCCGCTCATCTCCGCTTCCACCGGGATGGTGACCTGCTGTTCCACCTCTTCGGCAGCGCGACCGGGCCACTGCGTAATGAGTTGCACGTAGTTATTCGCTACGTCTGGATACGCCTCGATCGGCAGCTGGCGAAACGAAATCGCGCCCCACAGCAGCAGCAAGACCGCCACCATAAACACGATGAACCGATTGTTCAGCGTGTAATCGACAAACCAGCGGATCATGCGCCGATGCTCGCCATTTCCGCTGCCGGTACCGTGCCAGGCGCATCGGCAGGCTCCTTGGGCCTCGGCACCTCACGCCGCTCTGCCGACGCGATGGGATTCGAGCGCAAATAGCCCTCCCGTTTCACTGCTCCACCGTGTTCTGCAGTACCAAGGCATTGGTTACCACGCGCTGCCCCGGTTCGAGGCCGGACAGAATCTCCTGCGTGTTGTTCGCCAAGGTATTGCCGGTCTTCACTTCCAGGCGCTTGAATTTCTTGTCCCCCGCGGCTACGTACACCCAATCGCGATCGTGCAAATGCAAAATCGCTGACGCCGGCACCACGGCGTGGGTTTCTTCCTTCTGCCCATGGAAGGTCGTGGTCACAAACATTCCCACCTTCATCAGACCCGGATTTTTTACTTCAATGCGCACCTTGGCCGTGCGGATATTGGGATCCAGCACCGCGCCAATGTTGCTGATAGTTCCGGTGAACGCTTTGTCGGGATACGCCGCGAGGCGGATATCCGCCGTCTCGCCCACATGAACGTTAGGCAATTCGTTTTCGTACACGTCGCACAAAATCCATACGGAAGATAAATCGGAAATGGTAAAAGGATTCGCGGTGGCCGCCAGGCCCTGAATGCCCCCCGCGTTGGTCACCTGTTGATCGGTAATCACTCCGGAGATGGGCGCGTAAATATCCACCACGCCGCTCGGGTGCTCCGTTCCCGCCCCCAGCACGCGCAAATGTTCGCGCGAAGTCTGCACGTCCACTTTGGCTTTGTTCTCCGCGTTTTCCGCGGTCTGCAAATCGTTCTGTGAAATGGCGCCTTTGTCGTACAACAGCTTCGCCCGTTCCAGTTGCGTGTTACTCAGCGTTTCGTCGGCCACCGCTTTTTGATAATCGGAAAACGCCGACGCAATGTCTGCGCTTTGCACCTGCATGAGCAACTGACCTTTTTTGACGGTATCGCCCAGCCGGGCCTTGATGTCCACCACGCGCCCGGTAGCAATCGAAATCACCGGCACGGTGCGCGAAATATCCGGCGCCACCACGCCCGTCACCGCCAATTGCGAGCGGGCCTGCCGCGCCACGGCGGCGACCAGCGGAAATTGCTCGGGCTTGTCCACGGTAACCACGCTGGCGTCCGGCGCGGTCTCCACCGTCGACGCCGGCGGCGCTTCGGCGGCGGGATCGGCCTTCTTTTCCCCGCCGCAACTTGCGAGCAGCAAAAGCCCACCGGCGAGCCCTGCACAGCTCATGGCACGACTAATTGAACGACTCATTGCAAGACCTCGCGTCCCACGGCCAGATTTAATTGGCTTGCGGCGGTCAGATAAGAAGCCACCAGGTTCAAATAATTCAGCTGCACGTCGCGGTATTCTTTTTGTGCGTCCAGAAAATCCAGCAGCGACGCCGCGCCGTGCTGGTAGGAAAACGAAATGGTGTCGCGCACGCGGTCGGCCTGTTTTAGATAGCGATCCTTATACGGCTGCAGCAGCGCCAGATTGCTTTCCACCATCACGTAGGCCGAGTCGACATCGCTGAATACCTGTGCGCGCTGCAAATTCAACAGCTCGGCGTTCCGGTCGATGTCCAGTTTGGTACGCAATTTTTCGCCCTGATTGCGGTCGAAGATCCGCAGCGGGATATTCACGCTGAAACCCACGTAATGCTCGATGGGTGGATTTTTTCCGCCATCGACGCCAAACGTCGGGTCCGTCGAACCATTGGCCACCGCCAACTGGTGATCGGTTCGCGCCTTGTCCACCGCTTGCACTGCGGCGCGCAGATCCGGGCGGTTGTCCAGTGCCGTTTGCCGGAATTCCTCGATGCCAGCGAGCTGATTGTTGAAATCGAACAGCCCGATCACATCGAACTGGTCGACCGGCGTGCGGTCATTCAGCAAGTTAAGCAATTGAATCTTGGCGGTTCGCAAACTCACCAGCGCCGACTGCAAATCCGCCTCAAATTGCACGCGCTGCAGTTCCAACCGGTCCAGATCGACCTGCGCAATCGCGCCGGCTTTGTATTTGTCGCGATTCACATCCAGCACGTGGTCGTAATACGTCAAATTTTCGCGAGCCACGCCGAGCACCGCTTTTTGTTGCAAGGTTTGTACGAAGGCAGTGCGCAAGGTGAACAATAAATTTCTCTCAAGGTCCGCCTGCGTGGAGACGGCAATCGCCGTGGCTTCCTTTGCGCTGTCGCGCCGCAGCTCCCGCTTGTGGTCCCGCTCGTGCAAGTACGATAGCGAACCGACCGGCTGCGCCAGCGCCAGCGGCTGCGAAGGATTTCTTGAAAACGGATCCACCTGGTCGAGCAATGCGCCGAAGTTGGGGTTCGGCCGCAAGTACGCGGTAATTTCCTGCGCTTTGGCTTCGTCGATACCGATCGCGCCCGCACGCAGCGAAGGATTCGCCGCCTCAAATTTCGCCTTCACCTCTTCCCAACTTAGCGCCGCGACGTTCGTCGAGCTTTGCTGCGCCGCCTGCTCTCGTTCGGCGGCAGGGGCGTGCGGCGGCGGCGCGGGCAATTGCTGCCCGAGAGAGGGCCATGCCAGCGCTGATACCAGAATTAGCGGCAGCGCGAGCCAACCGACACGAGATTTTTGCGGCCATCGCTGCATAGCTCTAATCCTTCTCAGAAGGACCCCCGGGATACACCTACACTTCGGACACACAGTCCTTGGTGAAGAAAATCGCGTCCGCGTTCACAGGCACTGCAATTTGAAATGTCTTCTTCTGGTCTTGGACTACGCCACAGGCGGCGCGCGTCCCCGAACTTCGTGAGGTAATGCAAAGCAATGCCGATTCTCGCAAGGTGCCGGTACCGAAGCCGGCGTGGGCGCCAACCCCGGCCACGCTTCCCTGCCGACAAGCGCGCCCGGCCAACCTATGCTGGCCATCGCTGTTGCGTCATCGTTACCGCCGGATACGGCCGCGCGCCAATCCGTCCGACATTCCCAGATGCCGGCGCCCAAGGTATGCGTATCCGCAAAGTGAAAATTTCCCCGACCATCGTTCAAAAGCACAGCCACCGGCTCATTCGCGATGCGCGTGGAAATAATCAAATCCAGGAAGCTGTCGCCGTTCACATCGCGCAAAGCAATCTGCAGCCCCCCCGTGGGCGCGGATACGGAAAACGATGATTCGTTCCCCAGGCTGAAGTTAAAGTGGATCCAATAGTCTGTCCTCGAGGCCGTCGCCAGCCCCGACTGAACCGTGGCGAAATCCGGCGAAGAGTCGCCGTCAAAATCCGCAATCGCAAAACTAGCTCCCGCTGTGCCGGCCGCGTCCGGTTTCGCTAGATCCCGGCGAGGCGCCGCTTCCGCGGGATGCCACGCCAGAAGCGCCAGGCACCACAGCACGAGCTGCCATAGCAGCCTCGCTTTCCTGCTCCGAGATCGCGCAGCGTCAAACATTGCTTAAGCTTGTGTCTCCCAAGTAAGGACTCACACCGACTCTGTTTCGCCAACTTTGCCGATGCCGGATTCTACCCGAGTCCACGTAAAGATTATCTAAAAACCCTATTCCGACTTTGCGATGAACGGCAACAATAAAAGCATACCACCGTGCCATTCGGTTATTTCCGTTCATCTTGCCACTAAGTTTCCGCAAATCGACTAAAACTCCACGTGCGCCCGCAGCGTCGGCACCACTACCGGCCCGCGATCCCGGTTATACCCCGGGTTGTTAATGTGTTGCACGCCGAAGGCGGGGTAAAAGCCCCGCCACAGGTGCAAGGTGTAATAGCTCTCGATGATATTCTCGCGCCCGTAGTTCAAACGTCCGTCGCCGAGCAAAAACCCGTTGCCACCGAGCTTCAAATACTCTTGATGCGGGCGGGAGATCCCATTGCTTACGAAAACCAATCCAAAACGGTCGAACTTGCGTCCCCAGCGCTTGCCGTCGCCACCGATGCCGATCTGATCCGTCTGGTCCACTTCCGTGTAGGCGTACGATTCGTGCTGCCCTTCATTCCAGCCCCAGCGTCCAAACACGCCGATCCAATTCGTAATGGGCTGTTCGAAATTGATGCCAAATCCGTATTTAACGGTGGTACGCGGCGGGTGCGCGGTAATGTCCGGCGTGCAATCCGCCGCCCCGGACTTCTCGCACAATAGAAAATTATCGACGGCTTGGTTGTAAACTCCCATGTTCGCGTGGTTCACAAACGTTAGCAGTCGCAGGATTCCCGGCTGCAGTCGCAGCACATGTCCGTGCAACTCCACTTCCAGATTTTCCGCCCGCGCCCGCGCCAAATCCGCATCCAGGTTGATGCCATTCGCCACCTTGGGCATCAGCGCTTCGGCAAAGCGAATCACACCGAACTTGTCGTGATATTCAAACAGCGCCGCGAAGGTGTAGCCGCGCGTATCCGCCGCGTAATCCCACGCCCCGTTGTTGTCCACCGTCCAGTTCATGAACTGCAGATTCGAGTCCGTGCCATAGGTGTTGTTGTCGAAAAAATCCGCCATGCTCATTTTTCCAAAGCGGATTTCCAGCCGCCGCTCCGGAAGCGAGCTGAACAGCGAATATTGATTACGTTGTTGGGGCTGTTTTCCGCCGCCCAGTGGAATAATCTGATGCCACATCAGCCGCGCGATGTACGGTAGTTTGCTCAACGCAGGATTACGCACCACGTCCAGGTTCGTGGCCCCCGCCAGCCCCAGCGCTTCGCCAATGCCATGCCCGCCGGATTCCTGCGCGTCACACAGCAATTCCGTCGTACTCGTCAAGCGCAACCCCGTGTAGACCGTGAGTACGCGCGACGTGGCGTCCTGCGCCTCGGGCGTCAGGCTGTTCTTTCCCTGATACGGCGAATGAAACGCGGGATGCCATTGAGAAACAAAGTTCGCCTGTCCGGAGATCCAGATGCGATCGGTTTCCGGATGCGGGAGCATCGTCGGAATCTCGTCATCTTCGGCGGCCGCAGCGTCCGCTTCCGGGGGATCTGCAGCGGGCGGCGTGATTTCCGCGACGGGCGGCGGGTTCGCGCTCTGCGCGCGCAGGGCGGCTGGTGTGCAAAGCGCAAGGAGCAGCCAGACGCCAGCAACTGCGCCGCGATAGCCGCGGAAACCCGGCAGATCACTGTTCATTTCGCAATGCACCCGGCCAATCCCACCCACTGTAGCCGTCCGTCCAGCCTAGCGGCCCAATATTACAGTTTGATGTACCCGCGCCAAGGATAATTAAGCCGCGCAATGCAAACGATATTAAGCATAGTGAACCATTTTTGTAAAGCACTGTTAATTATGGAGTGGCCTCGGTTACGCACGCGGCGCGGCACATTCCGTGCCCGCACCAGGTCATCGCCCTGACGAAAGAAACGTGCGCACTCGCCAAAAACTGTGTATCTTGGCACCACGAAACGGCATCAAGAATCTGCGTCAACCGCGCAGTCCAATCCAACACGGAGCATCCGGGTGATCGAACGGCTACGAAATCTTCCGCAGATCTTGTTGTTCATTTTCTTCGCAGCACTTCTCGTCTCTCCGAATGCTCGCGCGCAAGCCGGCCCGGTCGAAGGCGAAGCTGAGTATCAAGTCTTCGTCAGCGGCGGCCACGGCATCAACGGCAGCCAGATGGACGACGGTGTCGCCAACCTCGGCCTGCGCTTCGGCTTGATCCTCACCGCCCCGCATGGCCCCGGCTTTCTGAAAGGACGCCTCGAATACGCGCTCAGCGTGCTGCCCGCTTTCTGCGTCACGCAGGCGAACGGCGCGGCCTGCGGCAGCGGCGTGGATCCCTTCGCTTTCAAGTGGATCCTCTCGACGCCGCGCAGGGTGGCACCTTACTTCGAAATTGGCGGCGGCACACTCTTCACCGACATGAAAACTCCGCCCGGCACTTCGCCCATTAATTTCACCACCGGCGGCGCACTCGGCATGCACTTCCTGCAAAGCAAACACAACCTCAGCGCCGAATTTCGCTTCCAGCACATCTCCAACGCCGGCATGACCAAGCCCAATCCAGGCATCAACACCATCCAGCTGCGCATCGGCTTCGGCTGGTTCTCTCAAAAACGCTAACACTTACTTTTACATCGGTGGGAACACCCCGTTTGGCGTCTTCGCTGTGGCCTCTGTGTTGTGAAATGGGCCTGGACGTTTGGCATCCCGCCCATTCTGGCGTAGGATTCAAACGTGGAGTTCCGTATCCCTGACCCGAGGTAAACGAAGATGAAACTCGCAGCAATCGTGTTGGTGGTAGCCGCCCTGATCGGCGTCGGTCTATTTCTGCGCACCGCGCGCGCGGACTCCAAAGCTCCCGAGGTCGGCACCGCCGCCCCGGATTTCACACTGAACTCGCAGGAAGGAAAACCCGTCAGCCTGCACGATTTCAAAGGCAAGTGGGTGGTTTTGTACTTCTACCCGAAAGATTTCACCAGCGGCTGCACCGTCGAAGCACACAACTTCCAGCGCGACTTGCCGCTTTACGAAAAGCGCAACGCCGTAATCGTCGGCGTAAGCGTGCAAGACGCCGACTCGCACCAAAAGTTTTGCACCAAAGAAGGCTTGAGCTTTAAATTGCTGGCCGACACGGACCACAAAGTTTCCGAAACCTACGATTCCATCATGAACATCGCGGTGATGAAGCTGTCCGCGCGTCACACATTTCTAATTGACCCCGATGGCGTGGTCCGCAAAACTTACCTGGACGTAAAGCCCGACCAACACAGCGGCGAAGTCCTCACCGACCTCGACCAGCTGCAGAAAAGCTCCAAATAAGCGAGCTCAGCGCGAGAAAATCTAAAACCCCGCGGTGCCGCACGCTTTCGTTAACCTGTCACCGAATGTTCTAACCGGCGGGCCCTGTCGCAGGGCGGGATCGAGATACGCGGCCTCACATGCCGTAAGGTTGTGCTTCTGCGCGCAAGCGGCAACACGTTTCGCAAGGCGTCATCGACCGATTGCGCCTGCTCTGTGGTGTTCAGGCTGCCGAGCAATGCCAAGAACCGCTGTACCTGCAGCTTAAGCCGACCCCGTCGTTCGGCCGTCAGGACCCCGTTCGCCACTTCCAGCGACCAAATCGCCGGAACGATTAGGCTCTGCCAGCAGTTCGGACAAATGCGTCTTGGCCTCAATAGCTCCCACGGATTCCATCCCCGCCACAACTCGTCTCAACTAGTCTGGTCGACCTCAACCTGGCGTCGCGCCTCAATGGGCAAGAGCGCATGTGCCGTGTGACACCGACTCCCCCACGCGCTCCGTCCTACTATGAAACACGAATCGAGGAAACTTCCATGTCCAGGCACTCACGCTGACGCAAACCGCACCCGCTTCACCCAACAGCAAAAGATCGTCCGCGCCGCACAAAATGCACGCGGCCGTAGTCGAACACTTTGGCAAGCCCTTAGCGCTCCAGGAGCGCGACATCCCCACACCCGGCCCGGGCCAAGTCCTCATCAAAACCGAAGCTTGCGGTGTTTGCCACACCGATCTGCACGCCGCGAATGGCGATTGGCCCGTCCCGAGTCGCCGCCGTCGGCGCAGGGGTCATCATCGCCAAGGAAGGCGACCGCGTCGGCGTCCCTTGGCTCTACTCCGCTTGCGGTCACTGCGAATACTGCTTGTCCGCCTGGGAAACGGTCTGCCCGGAAGCGCAATTCGGTGGCTACACCAGAGAGGGCGGCTTCGCCGAGTACCTCCTCGCCGACCCGAATTACGTCGCCCACACTCCCGCCGGCATCACCCCGCAAGAAGCCGCCCCACTAATCTGCGCCGGCATCACCTCCTACAAGGGCATCAAAGAGACCAAAGCCAAGCCCGGACAGTGGATCGCCATTTCCGGCGTCGGCGGACTCGGCCATCTGGGCGTTCAATACGCTAAAGCCATGGGCCTGCTCGTCTGCGCCGTCGACATCGACGACGGCAAGCTGGATCACGCCAAGCGCCTCGGCGCCGATGTCACTTTCAATGCCAAGACCGGCGATGCCGCTGCCGCGCTGAAGAAGGAAACCGGAGGCGGAGCGCATGGCGTACTGATTACCGCGCCCTCGCTCGTCGAGTTCAAGCAAGGCATCAGTATGACCCGCAAGCTCGGCACCTGCGTCCTCGTCGGCCTGCCGCCTGGCGACGTTCCCTTCCCGCTCTTCGACGTGGTCGCCAACTGCATCACCGTCCGCGGCTCGGACGTGGCACGCGGGAAGATATGGCCGAAACCCGGGCTTTCGCTGCTGCCGGCAAGGTCAAAGCGGATATCGAACTGCAGCCGTTGTCCGCCATCAATCAGGTTTTTGAACGCCTCGCACACGGTGATGTGCCATCGCGCGTGGTACTGGATTTCGCGCCGCGAGGCAACTGAACTTGCGAACTCCTGCCACCGCAAACACCGCGTGGTGGCGAAAGCCAGCGGCAGAAGATTCGCGCGACCCGCGGATAGGTCGCGCGAATCTTCTGCCGCCAGCCTCGCCCGCGAATTTGTTATTCTAGCCCGCGTGAAACGCTTGTTTTTGATCGATACGGATACCGCTTCGGACGACGCCGTCGCTCTCATCATGGCCCTGCGCGCGCGGCAGGTCGAGGTGGTAGCGATCACCACCGTCGCCGGAAACGTCGGCGTCCAGCAAGCTACGCGCAACGCGCTCTATACCGTTGAGCTATGCAACTCACAGGTTCCCGTGTTCGCTGGCGCGGAAAAGCCCTTGCGGCGCCAGCACGCCAGCGCCGACTGGTTTCACGGGCGCGACGGCCTCGGCGATCACGGCTATCCGCCGCCTAGCCGCGCGCCACAAAAACAAAACGCCATCGATGCCATTATCGCCACCATCGCCGCCCATCCCGGCATCGAACTCGTCACGCTAGGCCCGCTCACCAACATTGCCCTGGCGGTGCAAAAAGATCCTGCTATTGCCAAAAACGTCAGCTGTTGCGTCGTCATGGGTGGCAATCCCTGCTGCGAGGGCAATATCACCCCCGCCGCCGAATACAACATCTGGTGCGATCCTGAAGCCGCCAGCATCGTAGCCCGCAGCGGCCTGCCCATCGAGTTGGTGGGCTGGCACCTCTGCCGCGGCGAGGCGGTGGTAAACCCTGCCGACATAGAAAAAATCCTCGGCTTCAACACGTCCGTCGCCAAGTTCGCCATCGAATGCAACAGCCGCGGCCAGGAAGCCTTCCTTGAACAAACCGGCGAACACGGCATTTCTCTTCCCGATCCGGTGGCCATGGCCATCGCGCTCGATCCCTCGATCGTCACCTCGCAATCGCAGCATTTTCTGGAGATAGAAACGCACAGCGAACTGACCCGCGGCATGACGGTGGTCGACCGCCTCAACGTGGCGCCCAACGAGCGCAACAGAGAGGTTTGGTCCGCGGCGCTCGTTGCCGGCCAGCTGGCAAAAGTTATCTGGACCATCGACAACGCCCGCTGGAAACAGGCGCTCTACGCTGCGCTGCAATGACGCGAGGTGGGTCAGAACGCCGTTGCACAACCTCGCAATCCCGTTGGCGGCATAACCGCTGCTCTCGCCTGAATTCGCTACAATTGCTACATGCAGAGGAAAGTCTTCTGGATGCTCTTCACCATCCTCGGCCTCGTTGCCGACGTGGCGCTCCCCTTCTGGTGGGCGTTGGGCGCCACCGTTCCGGTAGGCATGCTGGCGTGGTGGGTCGCTTATCGCTCCGATTGGTTCTAGAAGCCAAGAGCTAGTCCCGGAACAACCTCGCCACTCGCTGCGCAACGTAGCACTGCTCACCCGTACGGCGTCTCCTACCGTGCCCGACCAGTGCCCTCTTTCCGTCCCTTAGCGCAGTTACGCCAACGATACCCACGCAATAGATTGTCAGCCGCAAACGGAACAACAGCGCGATTCATGAGCGTGTCACGAGAGCTAGCGGCTGCAGATTCTCGCGATTTGCGCGCAAGCTCATTGCTCAGCGCCCAACGGAGGTCCCTTTGATGAGTCCAGCAACGATGGCCATCCCCTTGCAAAGCCACATGGCGAAGAACGAAAAGCGGTCGCCTATCGCGTCACTGCTTCGCGCCAGCGCCTTTCTAGGCGTCGCGCTCTTCCTTTTCAGCGCTCCAGAGGCGGTGTTCGCCAACAAGAAACCCTCCACCTTGCCGGCCGTAGCTTTCTCGGCCAGAACCATCTATATCGATAACCGCACCAACGACGCCGTCTTGCAGAATGACGCCACGCTCGGCCTCGCAAAGTGGGGCCATTTCCAGGTCGTCGATAGCGCAGACAAAGCCGACGCCATCCTGCGCCTCACGGGCACTAGCTATGCGCCGTCCGTCCCGAGCGACACTCCGCCAGACATGAGCTTAAAGTCGGCGCCCACGCACGCAAGCGGCGCATCGCTGCTGCCCAGCGGTGACGAAGCCGCACCCGATGGCTTCACCCGGCTGACGCTGCTCGACGCCAAATCCGGCGCTGCATGGTGGTCCGACCTCAGCAAGACGAAGCGTCCCGAAGCCGCGGCGCACATCGTCGACAGCTTTCGCGAAGCCTTCGAGCAAGCCCTGAAAGCGCGCGGAAAATGATCGCCGACAATCTCCGATAATCGCCACAAGCGCCGGTCTCCGCCCTGGCAGCACAGCTGGTTGCTGTTTTAGCTCAGCCCTCGTCTCTCCGGTGCAGCCAAACACGAGCATGAAAGGACTTGCCAACCTCACACTTCGGGCATAACCTGCGCGCAGGAACGCGGCCCTGGCGCGGTCCCGCACTTTTACCTTCCTGCCCGAGGTGAACGTTATGCATTTTATGGACGTGAACCTGCTCGCCGTTTTGGTCTGTGCGATCGCGGCCATGGCCATCGGCTTTCTGTGGTATTCGCCGGCGCTGTTCGCCAAACCCTGGGTCGAGGAAATGGGCTACGACATGAACGACCAGGCAGCTATCGAGAAAATGAAAAAAACCGCCGGTCCGGCATACGGCGCTTCCTTTGCTGCGAGCATCGTTACGGCACTGGTGCTCGGAAAACTGCTGAATGCCTTAAGCCACCATGGAGAATTGGTTTCGTTTCCTCTACCGCCGGCGCAGTCCGTGCTTTACGGCATAAAAGTCGGCGTGGCCGTGTGGCTGGGTTTCGTGGCTACCGTGCAACTCACCGGTGTTTTGTTTGCGAATCAAAGCGGAAAACTTTTTGCCATCAACACCGGCTATCAATTGGCGTGCTACGTCGTGATGGGAGCAATTTTAGCGGCTTGGAAATAGTCGCGGCGCAGAACCCGCACGCAAAGGTTTTGCAAAACGCATTACGCGCTGCTGCGATTGCGACGAAGTTCATAAATCAGATAAACCACCACGGCGACGTTGATCATCAGGAAGGCGATCTTCAGTGGCGAGTACTGTTTTATAAGTTCATACACTTCGATCGGGATCAGCGAACTCGTGGAAACGATGGTGACGTATTCCGCCCAGCGCTTCCGCAATGCCAAGCCTGTTCCTTCAATCAGAAACAGGGTCGCGTAAAAAAATGTTCCCGCGCGCAATTGCCGCAGCTTGTGCTCATCGACATCGGCGACTTTTTGCAGCAGCAAGTGAATGTAGTGATTGTGCGGATCGATGCGCAGCAGGTCGAGCCAGTGCTCTACGTCGGTGGAAAGGTTTTGACTCAGCAGATGGCGCGCGCCAAAACCCACAGCCAGTAATGCCAGCCCTTTGAACAGCTTGAACGCCGCGATCAACAGCAGGCCGCGCGAATGCTTATGCCTCTCGCTGCCACTTCCTGCGTTTTTCGATTTTCCTGATTTGCGGACTTTACCGGCCATGCCAGCGGTCTTTCTCCGTCGGAGCCCTGCACCCCTAATGTGCCGTCCGGCGCATCGAAAGTACAGGAGATAACCATGACTTTAGATCTGCGTTCGCCAGGAAGTAAACCGGCCGGCCACGCCCGGCCTGCGGTACTTGCGTCGATACTCTCAACCGTCCTGCTCGCGGGATGCGGCTACTTCCAGCTTGGCGGCAGCGACGCGGCCGCCCAAAAAGCGCGGGACGAGAAGACCCGCGAAGAGGTGGCCAAAGCCACAGAAAACGCCAAGCCCGAACTCGAAGAAGCGGGCAGAAAAGTGGGCGCAGCCGCCAAGACCGCGGCCGAAGATGCTCGCGCTGCCGCCGAAGGCGTTCGCGAAGGCTGGAATCGCGATGGCCACGGCGCGGTAAACGTAAACTCCGCCAGCGAAGGCGATCTGACGGCGTTGCCGGGAATTTCGCACCGCGATGCACGCAAAATTATCGACAACCGGCCATACGCTGACCGGCACGACTTGGTCGCCAAAGGCGTCCTGACCGAAGATCAGTTCGCGGCCATACGAGATGGCGTAACTGCCAAATAGCGGCAACCTCGCCGCACCGGTCGAATCGCTCTCTTCTCTGCCAACCTGGCGCTCTTTGCGTTGCTGGTGCTTTCGCGTATGGTCCGCTAAAATCGCTGCAGCAGAGCAAGCAGCCTGCGGAGCCGACGAATGCCCCACACCACGGATTCCAACGAACGAATGAATCGCCCGCTGGACGCGGTGGATCCCGCCATTGCAGAATTGTTGCGCGAAGAAGCGCGCCGCCAAGCCACGGGACTCGAGCTAATTCCTTCCGAGAATCTGGTCTCCGAAGCCGTGCTCGAAGCCATGGGCTCGATCTTCACCAACAAGTACGCCGAGGGCTACCCCGGCAAGCGTTACTACGGCGGCTGCGAATACGCGGACAAGGTCGAGCAACTGGCCATCGATCGCGCCAAGGAACTTTTCGGTGCGGAACACGCCAACGTGCAAGCGCATTCCGGCACGTCAGCGAACGTCGCCGTGTACATGTCCACGCTGCAGCCCGGCGATACCGTGCTGGGCATGAATCTTTCCCACGGCGGCCACCTCACGCACGGCCATCCACTGAATTTTTCCGGCCGCATGTACAAGTTCGTCGCCTACGGCGTGCGCAAAGAAGATGAGCGCATCGATTACGACGAAATCGACAAATTAGCGCAGGAACACAGGCCGAAAATGATCGTCGCAGGCGCCAGCGCCTACGCACGCATCATCGATTTTGCACGCATCGCACGCGCCGCAAAATCCGTGGGCGCGCTTTTCTTCGTGGACATGGCGCACATCGCGGGCTTGGTCGCCGCAGGCGTGCATCCGAGCCCCGTTCCGCATGCGGATATCGTTTCGACCACCACACACAAAACGCTGCGCGGCCCGCGCGGCGGCCTGGTACTAAGCAAAGCGGCGTTCGCCAAAGAACTCGACAAGCTCACATTTCCCGGCACGCAAGGCGGCCCGCTCGTACACACCATCGCCGCAAAGGCTGTCTGCCTCAAAGAAGCCATGGAAACGGGTTTTAAGGAATATCAAGAGCAAGTCGTGCGCAACGCCCGCGCGCTCGCCGCGGCGATTGCGACACGCGGCTTCCGCATCGTCACCGGCGGCACCGACAATCATCTATTCCTCGTCGAAGTTCACTCCCGCGGCATCACCGGCACCGACGCGGAAAAAGCCCTCGACCGCGCCGGCATCACGGTAAACAAAAACTCCATTCCGTTCGATCCCCTGCCGCCCATGAAAGGCGGCGGCATCCGCCTGGGCAGTCCGTCCGTAACCACGCGCGGCATGCACGAACCCGAGATGGAGCAAATCGGGAACTGGATCGCCGACGTCCTAAGCGCCATCGGTGACACCGCCAAAGAGCAGTCCGTGCGCCAACGAGTCGCCGCGCTAGCCGCAAAATTCCCCATCTACGCCGGGCGCATGACCCGCCGCGCCGGGCAAGCCGAACACGTAACCGGTTAACTCAAAGCCGCGACCCGCCCTCACCGAGCGGCCGCGCGCAGCTCGTAAGCTATTCTTGATCCACGAGGTCGCCGAGGAAGGTTTGTTCTCTGCCGTCATCCGGCGGGATCTTTCTGTCGCGTGGCTTTCACGCCCGACAAAATACCGAAGCCCAGCAGCACCACCGCGCCCGCCACAATCCAGTGCGCGGGCATGTGCATGAGGTGCGCGCCATAAATAAGTCCACAAATCACGATTGCAAAACCGGCAGCGTACAAGCCAAAGGACATAGCAACTCCAACCTCCACCGTGCCTCGCTGGGAGCCAGCATAGCTTTGCAGAAACGGACACTTGGCGAACCTACCGCCTTTTTCGCGAGACTCAGTCCGGATGCCCGTGGCGCCAATTCCAGTAATTTCTCTGCTCCCGCCGGCTCTGGTGATTGTATTCGCGATAGTCGCGGTGATTTTCATTCAGGTAACGACGGTAGGCCACATTCTCGTGGTCATCCCAATTGTGGTAATCGTGATGATCGCGATCGTAAACGCGGACATTCACCTCTTGCGCTTTGGCTTCGTCAACCACAACAACGGGTACGGCAACGGCTGCCGCCAACACCAGCGAGCCGAGATAACGATTTAGATTACGCATGGACATCCTCCGAGCCGGAGACGCCTGCCACCGGCAGGATGACTATGCACGCCGCATCGCGCGGGGGCTGTGCTAAACAGCACGTATTTTGCGATTTTAATCCACCCCGCAGACTCGCCCGCGCACGCCAATCTTCCGATGCACGCTTCGTCTTAGGCCATTCCCGCCTTTGGTCTCTTGCGTTTCACGATAGAATCGACCCATGAATATTATCGAAGCCACCACACAATTTGAAAAATGGCTGGAGCGCGAAGTCCCGCTCGTCCGTCAAGACCTAACGTTAAAACACGCCGCGATGGCGCAAGCTTCGTTCCCTTTTTTCCGCGCCACGTTTTACCGCTGGTTACAGCTTTGGCCGGAAGTTTGTCCGGAGGCGGCCGCCGCGCCCAAAGTGCTGGGCGTCGGAGATCTGCACATCGAAAATTTTGGCACCTGGCGCGATCCAGAGGGACGGCTGATTTGGGGCGTGAACGATCTGGACGAAGCGTGGCCCGCCGCGTACACGCTGGACCTGATGCGCCTGGCCGCCAGCGCATACTTGGCGATCGAAGAGGCTCATCTCTGCTTGTCTCGCCGCGAGGCATCCGAGGCCATCGAAGAAGGCTATCGCGATTCACTGGCCGCCGGCGGCAAAGCCTTCGTGCTGGCTGAAGACCATCAGTGGTTGCGCTTGCTGGCGCTAAGCAAACTGCGCGACCCGGTACGATTTTGGGAAAAGCTGCAGGCATTTCCGCCGTACACCGCCAAGGCTCCCGACGAAGTTCGCAAGCTAATCGAGGCGGCACTGCCTTCGCCGGATTGCGCGTACACCTTAAAAAAGCGCATCGCCGGATTGGGCAGCCTGGGGCATCCGCGCATCCTCGCGATTTCGTCATGGGAAGGCTCGTTCGTGGCGCGCGAAGCTAAAGCCATTCGTCCTTCGGCGTGGGTGTGGATTAAGAAGAGCAAGTCCGCGGACATTTATGGGCTGAAATTGGTGCAGCGCTCGATTCGCGTGCGCGACCCCTTCGTGTTTTTTCATGGTCGCTGGCTGGTACGCCGCTTGGCGCCCGATTGCTCACGCATCGAACTGGCTTCCCTGCCTGCCGAACGCGACGAAGCGCGCCTGCTCTACGCCATGGGCTGGGAAACCGCCAACATGCACCTCGGCACGCCACAAGCCATCAAAAACGTGAAACGCGATCTGGCCAAGCGCAAGAGCCGCTGGCTGCACAAAGGCGCCAAAGCCATGTGCAAAGCCACGCTAAAAGACTGGGAAGCCTGGCGCCGCGGCTGGAAAAAACTGGCAAAAAGCTAAAGAGTGGCCCGTTTCCGGATAGGCCGGGCTGGCCTGCTTGCCTCGTAATACTCCGGTGCCGCTGTCCCAAGACTGTCCTCCCGTGCAGTAGATTCGCGGGTTTTATACGCGTACGTTGGAATCGGCCTGGAATGAATACCCACCTCGCAATGCTGCTCCTCACTGTACCGTGCCTGGCGTGGATCGCCGGAACGCTCGCGCCAATAGCGCTAGGCTCCGCGCAGGTGAGGCTGGCGCGCATCAGTCCCGCAACGCCCTGCTTCGTGGCAAGTCTCGCTCGCCGAAGCGCGGGTCGTGGCGTTCGTGGGGCGGTTCTTCATCCCAGAAACTTTCTCTCCCGTGTGAGGTGAACCTAATGATGGATACCGATGCTTTCCGCGAGTTCAAGACCGGCTTAACCCTGCTGCGTGACAATTACGTGGATCGCGCTTTGCCGCACATGAAGAAAGCTGCGGAGCTCGACCGCAACAATCCCTACTACATGTCCTATCTCGGCGTGGTCCTGGCCAAGTCCGAAAAAAAATGGGGCGAGGCGGAATCACTGTGTGACTCCGCGGTCCGCATGAAGCGCAATCAGGCGCAACTCTATTTGAACCTGGCCGAAGTGTACGCCACCGCCGGACGGCGCGAGGACGCCGTGGAAGCCATCCAGGCGGGCTTGAAGTTCGCGCGTCGCGACGTGCGGCTCACCATCGCCATGAACAAGCTGACGGATCGCCGCCCGCCGGTGCTGAGCTTTCTAAATCGCAAGCATCCGCTGAACCGCCGGTTGGGGCTTCTTCGCCATCGCGCACTCGGCGTCGTGGGCCAGCGCTAACGCGCGCCGTTCCTGCGCCAGTCTTATTGCAACCGGTTTGTTCCACCCCCAAACGCAGCAAGGGCGAATGGCTCGCACCATTCGCCCTTGCTGTTTTATCTCTTGAATTCGTTGAAGCTTGGCCGGCTTACTTTTGCAGGTAGTGACCGTAGCTATGCTGCATGCCCATTTCCATAAGCATCTTGATCCCGATACCGGTAAGGCCGTTGCTCAGCGCATCTTTGCGCACCACCTCGGCCAGGTATTCGCGATTTAGCGCCGTCGGATCCTTCGAGTACGGCATGGTGACAAACAGCCGCATGCCGAGCTCGTAACCCGTCTCGCTGCTGTGGAAGTACACTCCGGTGCGCGAAACGCTCACCGAGCCGCGCAGGTCCTCGAAGTGATCCTTCTCGGGATCCGAGGGCCGCACGCGCATCAGCTGCGTGATTTTGCAGCGTCGGGTGCCGCGTCGTTCAGGCTGTCCGCCGGCTCTGGGTATGCCGCTGGAAGTCAATTTGTTGATCATCAAGTCTTGCTGAGTAGCCATGAGCCGGGTGCCCTCTTGAAAACAAACTACTTGTGTACAAGAAGTGTACGGCGGCAGATGGCAAAAAACCTATAGTGAAAACGTACCACGCCCGCGGTTGCAAAGTTTCCTCATACGGATAGTACGAAAGTACTGTGCGAAAAAACAAGCGCCTGAGAGCGCGACCCATCGCGCACAAGTTCGGATTCGGAAAGGAGGCGCTGCTCTGGTACCGAATCGGGACCAATGCAACCAATCGTGCTTTCCTTTCGACTGCGCTAACTCCCGCTAATTGAAGTACATCGCGAAATCCGGCCGAAGGCCCGCATTCGGAATCTTGCGGCTTCCGAAATGCAAAGTACGAAGTGCGCCCGCAGGAATGCGCACTCCGGAGCAGCCGGACGCGCCGCGGGGGCAGGAAGAGGACTTCATGGCTACTGCAGCGCGGCAAAGACCAGTGACGGCTTCAAGTACGGTGGGCACGTTGAGCTTGCCGCGGGCCACCGTTCGTCCCACAGTCAGAGTCTTTGTTGCGGCGGAAACGGAGTTGCAGTTGGAAGTTTTGACGCGCCTCTTGCGCAAAAATCCGTCCGTCGAAATCGCTGGAATAGACCGCCGCTCGCCTTTCGAGGTCGCAGCTATGGTCGGCAAAGGCGCGGATATTTTACTGCTGACCTCTTGCGGAAATTTTCTGGAAGACCTGACGGTCATCCGCAGCGTGCGCTCTAGCCAGCCGAGCGCCGAAGTGGTCATGCTGGGCAGTACCAGCAACGAAACGGAGTTCCTGCAGTGTGTGCGCGCCGGAGTGCACGGCTACTTAGCGCGCGATGCCAGCCCGGAAGAGATTCTCGAAGCAATTTTCGAGGTGCGCGCCGGCGCCGCCGTCTGCCCGGGCAAACTTTGTGTGCAACTCTTCCGTTACTTTGAGGCGGAAGCCAAGTCCTTGCCCTCGGCCAGCATTCACCAGCGCATGGGTCTTACACGGCGTGAACAGCAGCTTGTCCCGCTGGTGGCTCGCGGTCTCACCAACAAAGAGATCGCCAACCACTTTTCCCTTTCCGAGCAAACCGTCAAGAATCACCTCTACCGCATGAAGCACAAAATCGGCGCCGAAGACCGCCTCAGCATCGTGCACCTCTGCCGCATGCAAGGCTTCATGGTCTAGCTAGCCCCAATAAAAACCGATTTTTTTCGGTATGGCAAAATGGTACGGGACCAGGTAGCTGCTGCTTTGTTCGCGTTGTGCCGTAGAGAATTGCGTGCCCGTCCCTTCGCCATACCTCGGACCTCGGCCGCGCCCTAGTAACCAAATTTTATAATCAAAACAGCTCCTAACTCCCGTAGAATGAGCACTTGCGAAAGGCTCGGAAAACACAGGTACTTGAAGTCCCTTTGTTTTCACAACCTTTCGTGATTCCTAGCCGGGCAGGCATCCTCGCTCGCCAGATGTTTCGTTTGTTCCGACGCTAGGGACTATGCCTGGCGCACGTCATTAGCGCGGGAAAGCGGAAGCTCATCCACTAGCTCCCCCCCGCCCCAAGGTGACTCTGCCCGGCGTTTATGCGATTCTTCTGGACTGCCTTTCGCTCT
>JBEKVU010000008.1:0-20746 GCA_049513775.1 Candidatus Acidiferrum sp. | reverse complement strand
CTTTTCGCCGCCCCCCCAGAAAAAGATTTGGAGTGGAGTGAAGAAAGCATCGAAGGCAGTTGGCGTTTCCTCAATCGTGTCTTCCGCCTAGTCGTCAAACACGCCTCCGCCGTCCGTGCCTCCGCGGCCGCCCGGCGGGCAGCCGTTGCGGGGGCGCAACATGTTGCGCCCCCGCTTGCCCAGACTGATTCCGCACCGGGATCCTCTGCGGCCAATTTCGCAAACCTAACCGCCCCCGAACAGTCCTTGCTCCGCAAAACTCACCAAACCCTCCGCCGCGTAACGCAAGACTTCGAAGCCCGCTGGCACTTTAACAGCGCCATCGCCTTAATCATGGAACTGACCAACGAGATCTATGCCGCCGAGCCGCTGGACGAAAACATCCGCCCCGAAATAAGAAGGGAAGCGCTAGAAAAATTGACGCTGATGCTGGCCCCCATGACCCCACACCTAGCCGAAGAGCTGTGGGAACTCCTCGGCCACACTGATGGCCTCGCGGCCCAATCCTGGCCGCAATTCAGCGAAGACTTCGCCCGCGAACACGAAGTCGAAATCGTGGTCCAGGTAAACGGTCGCGTCCGCGGAAAACTAAACGTCCCCGCCGGCTCCAGCGAGAACGAAGTACTAGCGCAAGCCAAAGCCGAACCGGCCATAGCCCTGCACCTCGCCGGCAAGCAAATCATAAAAATCATCTTCGTCCCAGAGAAACTAGTGAACCTGGTGGCGCAATGAGCGATCCAACCCGCAGCACCTCCGCCCCCGGCGCAGCGCAAGGCGGAGCTTGCAGAGCGTGAAGCGATTTTTGTAGGCGCCGGTCTTCAGACCGGCCTCCCGATCTTCAAGTCGCACCATGGAGGCCCATAAAATGTCCACCACACCAGCACTGCAGCCCCACACCGCTCGACCTAACTCCGAACGTGGCGGCATCGTCGTCCTCGACTTCGGCGGCCAATACACGCAGCTCATCGCCCGCCGCATCCGCGAACAACAAGTCTTTTCCGCGGTGCTGCCATGCAATTCCAGCCTCGAGAAAATCAAAGCCTTCGAGCCCTCGGGAATCGTCCTGAGTGGGGGCCCGAGCTCTGTCTACGACCCGCAAGCCCCGAAATGTGATCCCCAAGTTTTGAGTGCCGGCGTGCCCGTCTTGGGCATCTGCTACGGCATGCAATGGATCGCCCACACCCTGGGCGGCAAGGTAGAAAACGCCGGTCGCCAGGAGTACGGCCGTGCCAGCCTCGACCGCATCGGTGAGCCAGCTCAGGCGGATTCTGAGCTCTTCCACAGTGTCCCGCAATCCCTGCGCATCTGGAACAGCCACGGCGATCACGTCCACAGTCTCCCCGCAGGTTTCTGCACCACGGCCAAAACCGCCAACGCCATTGCCGCCCTCGAACACCCCGGCAAAAGAATCTACGCTGTGCAGTTCCATGTGGAGGTGAATCACACCGAGTACGGCACACAAATCTTGCGCAATTTCCTTTTTCGCGTTTGCAAAGCGGAACCCAAATGGAGCGGCGCCGCCTTCATCGAAGAAACCACGCAGGCCATCAAGGAAAGAGTCGGCAACAAACGGGCCATCTGCGCCCTCAGCGGAGGCGTCGATTCGACGGTCGCCGCCGTCCTCGTCCACCGCGCCATGGGCGACAAGCTTACCAACATCTTCGTGAATACTGGCATGCTGCGTAAGAACGAGTTCGCTGATACCCTCGAAATGCTCCACGATCGCCTGCACCTCAAGGTGATCGGCCTTGACGCCTCCGACCGCTTTCTCGATAAGCTAAAAGGTGTCACCGATCCAGAACAAAAGCGCAAGATCATCGGCAGGGAATTTATCGCGGTCTTCGCCGAGGAAGCGCAAAAGCTGCAAAAGGGTGAAGCCCATGGCGAAATCGGCTATCTCGTCCAAGGCACTCTGTATCCGGATGTCATTGAATCTGTGTCAGTTAAAGGTCCCAGCGCGACCATCAAGACGCACCATAACGTCGGCGGCCTTCCAGAAAATATGCCCTTCGCCCTGATCGAGCCGCTGCGCGATCTCTTCAAAGACGAAGTTCGCCGCATTGGAAGAGACCTAGGTTTACCAAGCGAGATCTTGCTGAAACATCCGTTTCCGGGTCCCGGTCTGGCGGTGCGTCTATTAGGCGAGATTACCCGTGACCAGCTGGCTACGCTGCAGGATGCTGACGCCGTGGTTACCGAAGAAATTCGCCGTGCCGGCCTCTACGAAAAGGTCTGGCAAGCCTTTGCCGTCCTGCTGCCGGTACGCAGCGTCGGGGTCATGGGCGACGGCCGCACCTACGGCCTCACGGTAGCCGTCCGCGTCGTGGAAAGCGACGACGCCATGACCGCCGACTGGGTGCGCCTGCCCGGCGATGTGCTCGAACGCATTTCGACGCGCATCGTAAACGAGGTTCGCGGCGTGACGCGAGTGGTCTACGACATCAGTTCTAAACCGCCTAGTACTATCGAGTGGGAGTGAATTTTTCAGAAAGCGGGGCAAGCCATGGTTCGGAGAGAGGGGAGATTCGCCGAAGCGCTTTTTTGCTCAAAAAGAGGCCGCGCGGGCTTGGGGCACGCGGCCCTTTTATGATGGCACTAAAAAGCGCTAACCGGCTAGCGGTTAGCCATCTTCTGAGCCATGTAGAGGATCAGCTTGCGGTCTTCTTCGTTCGACTTGCTCAGCAAGCGGCGAAGCTTGTTGAGAAATCGTGCGTCTTTACCGGCGCTGCCCCAGGCAATGTCGTCACTCGACTTGCGCTTCGGCAGGTTCGGCAGTTGTGGCGGCTCTTCGCCGTCGTAGAATAGTTGATAGAGTGGGCTTTCGAGAGCGCGCGCCAACTTTTCCAGCGTTTCGATGGCCGGCACTGTATGGCCATTTTCTACGCGAGAAATGTAGCAACGCAACAAGCCGGTGCGTTTCTCGATGTCGCCCTGGGAGAGTTTCTTTTCTTCGCGCATAGCGCGAAGACGGTCGCCAATAATCATGGCAGCATTATTCCATGTAGATAAGAGATGAGCAAGTATAAATTGTCGGTGTATCCTATGAAACAAACGATGCGCCCGCTTGGTACTTCTCGTGGAACTATTCGCTAAGATGACCGTAACCAAATCCCCATGGCCCACGTCCCAAAAGTAGCGCCCGATCCGTCTCCGCTCCAGCCGGTGGACGGACCCACGCGGCCCCCTGGCGCGCCGGCGGCTTTGGGCGACCGGGAGCTGGTGACTCGGGCGCAACGCGAGGACAAGGAAGCCTTCGAAGAGCTCATTCGCAGGCACCAGCAGCGGGTTTTCGCTGTGGCTGCAAGGATCCTGCGGAAGCGGGAGGATATCGAGGACATTTCGCAGCAGGTTTTCGTCAAGGCTTACTTTTCGCTGAAACGCTTTGACCAACGGGCCGCCTTCAGTACATGGTTGTACAAGATCACCGTCAACGAGTGCTGGGACCTGCTACGGAAGAAAAAAGTCCGGCCGTTGCTCTACGATGCGGACCTCAGCGAAGAGCAAAGTCAACAGCTCACCGCGGCCGAAGGTACGCAAAGTACCGGCCCGGACATTTTGCAGCGTCTGGCGACCCGCCAGCGCGTCCAGCAGTTGTTGTCTGGGCTCGATGAACGGGATCGCATGATGCTGATCTTGAAGGAAGTAGAGGGCTTGTCCATTGAAGAGATTGGCGAAACCATGGACATCAACGCCAACACGGTAAAGGTGCGGCTGTTCCGGGCGCGCAGAAAGATCGTTCTCTCGGCGCGCCAGAAAGCAAAAGAGAAATAATTGTCTTCTAATTTTAACCGGTTTTTTGTTACCCAACGGACTGAGGGAGGCTCGCGATGAGCAGCCTGCTGCACGACCAGGAAAGTCACTGCGATCGTTTCCAGGAATGGCTCGAAGAGTCGCAGATGTCGCAAAGCGGTTTGGCAACGATCGAGATTCTCCTCGCGGCGGCTCCCCCGGAACATCGCGCACACGTCGAAATGTGCTCCGATTGCCACGATGCTGCGGAAGACATTGTGGCCATCCGCATCCTCCTCCGGGAGGCAGCCAATGCGCCCGCAGCCGGCCCTTGGTTTGCCCCTCGCGTGATGGCCGCCATCGCTTCGCAGGAGGCGGAACTGTCTCGCGGCGCGGCTATCTGGCTTGCGGTACCCCGCTTTGCGGCCCGCCTCGCCTGGATCGCCGCCGCAGCCCTAGTCTTCACTTGCACCTGGCTCTACGAGCGTCCGGTTCCCCAGCCTCCGCAAACTGCCAGCGTCTACGCCTCCGAACATTTATTCGATCCTCCGACGCTCCCGCCGAATCATGATGATGTCCTCGTCAGCGCGAACGAGAAGGATCAATGAGGGTCGCTGCCATGCCCCTTCGCGAGTCGAATCTATGACTGCCATGACTGAAAACTCTGCGCCGCCGGTAGCCGCGGCGGCCACCCGCAAAGCCGTTTTGTGGATCGTCGCGGTTTTCCTTCTGGGTATCGCTCTGGGCGGCGTGAGCGGCTATGTTTTTGCGCATCGCGTCCTGGCCGCACCGCCCGCGCAAGTGAGCGACGAAGTGCGGCGGCACCAAAAAGTGGCCCTACTGACCAGCGAACTTTCGCTAACCCCCGAACAGCAGAAGCAAATCGATGGAATCTTTACCGACACTTACGGTCAGTTCCAGGAGTTACACAAGCAATCGGATGCGCAGGCCGACGTCGTGCGGCAAAAAGCGCGCGAGCGCATTCGCGCAGTGTTGACTCCGGAGCAGTTGCCAAGGTTTGAGGAGTATTTGCGCAAGCTGGATGAAGAGCGCAAGAACCATCCGCAGCCGCACTAAGTTTTATCCTTCAGCCGCGCCCAAGCGCAAAACTCAGGAAACTTTGACGATGAGTTTGCCGGTGTTCGCGCCGGTGAATAGCATGTTGATGGCTTCCGGAGTTTTTTCAAGCCCCTCAAGTATGGTCTCGCGGTCCTTAATCTTGCCGAACATCTTCCATTTGCCGAGCTGCGTCGCTCCGTCCATGAATCTGGACACATAATCGATGATCAGAAAACCCTGCACCCGCAGCCGCTTGATAATGATGATCGAATAGCTTTCGAGGGCCGGATCTTCGTTGGCGTATCCGGAAATCAGCCCGCAGAGCACCACACGCCCGTGCAGATTCATCCGCGCTAGTACCGCCCGCATAATTTCGCCGCCCACATTCTCAAAATCAATGTCAATGCCGTTGGGCGTGGCCGCGGCCAGTTTTTCTTTCCAGTCCGCGTGTTTGTAATTGATGGCCGCATCAAAGCCCAGCTCTTCGGTGAGCCATTTGCATTTATCATCGTGGCCGGCGATGCCCACCACGCGGCAGCCGTTGATTTTGCCGATTTGCCCCGCGATGCTGCCGGTGGCGCCGGCGGCCGCGGAGACCACCAGAGTTTCGCCTTTTTCAGGCTTCGCGATTTCCGTCATGCCGAAATACGCGGTCAATCCGGTCACCCCAAGAACGCCCAGAAAAGCGCTGTCCGCAACGAACGGCAAGTTTGGCACCTTCTGGAACGAGCGCGACTCCTTTTCAGCGATGACGACGTAGTCCTGCAGGCCCACCAACCCGACCACCTTGTCACCCTTCCTAAAATCCGAATTGCGCGATTCGGCGATTTCCGCCAGACCGAACCCGCGCATCACATTGCCCAGCGGAATTTTCGGCAAATAATTGTCGCGGTCCGCCATCCACACGCGCATCGTGGGATCGATGGAAAGATATTTCACGCGCGCCAAAGCTTGGCCGTCTTGCAGTTCCGGCACCGGCGATTCAGAAAGTTGTAGATCCCCGGGAGCGCAAAGCCCCGAAGGCCGAGCTTTTAGCAGTAGTTGACGATTGATCGTTGGCATAGTCGAGTCGGCGTACGCGATCGCGATGCGACGCGGTTAAAAGGGAATATCCTCGTCGGAAATCTCCGGTCCGCTGCCGCCACCGCTGGGATGGCCGCCTCCGCCGAAGTCGTCACCGCCACCGCCTTCAAAATCATCGTGTCCGCCGCCGCTGGCGCCACCGCCGCGCGAAACTCCGCCGCCACCGCCCGCGGCACTGTCTCCGCGTCCGCCAAGCATGCGGAAGTTGCTGGCGACAATCTCAAAGCTGGTGCGCTTTTGTCCTTCCTTGTCTTGCCATTCGCGCGACTGGATGCGCCCTTCGATGAAAATAAGCGAACCCTTTTTCAGGTATTGCTGGGCGATTTCGGCCTGTTTGCCCCACACCACGATCTTGTGCCATTCGGTGCGTTTCTGCCGTTCGCCGTTCTTATCTTTGTAGGTCTCATCAGTAGCCACGGAGAAATTGGCGACGGCCTGCCCCCCGCCGGTAAAGCGCGTCTCCGGGTCGCGGCCCAGTCGGCCGACGAGAATAACTTTGTTCACAGACATTTTTTAAGCTTCCCCCTGCGTGGCCGACGATAGCAGAAACCCGAGTGAAGAGCAAAAGACGAGAAGAGCGTCGAAAACAGCGCATCGCGGAAAGGGGGAGATCGACCCAATGGCAGGTACCGAGCCAACGACTCCGCTTGGGTTGCGGTGCCAACTAGACCTCCCATGGGATGTGCTGTGCTATTTAGTACCCAGTCCAAGCGACTCGTGCTCGACACTTCGGTTTTGGTCGCCGCGCTTCGCTCTCGGTTCGGTGCTCGAAACGCGATTCTGCGCATGGTTGCTGAAAGACGTGTCGTCTTGTTGGCGACGCCTCCTCTGTTTCTTGCGTACGCGGAGGCGTTACTGCGCCCGGAACACCGGCTTGCGCATCAAGTTTTCCCGGACCAACTGTGCGGTTTTCTAAAAGAGCTTGCCGCGTTGATCGAGCCGGTTGAACTGCACTTCCCGTGCCGGCCGCAAGTTTCACGATAGTGCTGACGAAATGGTTCTGGAAACCGCTGTCAACGGTGAGGCCAATGCTCTGGTGATGTCTAAGAGCGGAGACTTTGCAGCAGCTGCGGAACGCTTCCGCTTACCGGTGATGACGCCGGGACGATCTGCAAGGTAAGAAGATCCGCAAAATTGCGGCGCAGGCATCTTGTGGCCGCGTAGCGCGGCTGTCACGCCGCGCTCACCAGATTTTAATAGAGCTACCGGGAATACATCCACCCGCGAGCAAGTCTCCCCGTTTGCCAGGCAAATCTCTTGTGCCCTCGGCATCCGCGTTCCAAGTTTGATTCTCAAGGAGGCTGACACGATGATCCGCAGGTCCTTGTTTGTACTTTTATTACCGATAGGTGCGCTGGCCGTGGCGCTAGTGGGCGTAGCGCAACAGCCAGCGACGGAGGCGCCAGCGGGATTTGCTACTCCCACGCTGGCTACGAATCCAGGGTCCCAGAGTACGAGTAACGGCATCGCCGAACCGAGCGGCGATACTTTTGTTCTCGACCAACAGCATTACGAAGAGACCGAAGACGTGACCACCGGGCTAGGCCCGGTGTACAACGGAAGGGCCTGCGCGGAATGTCATCAAAACCCCGTGAGCGGCGGGGCCAGCCAGTTCACGGAGTTGCGCGTCGGTCACCTGGACTCGACAGGAACCTTCGTGAACCCCACCGTCCTAATCAACGATGGCGCAAACTCCATCACCGGCCGCTCGATTATTAACGATCGCGCGGTGGTGCCCGCTGCGCAGGAGCACATTCCGGTTACGGAAAATATCCAGGCCTTGCGCGCGGCGCTCAATACGTTGGGCGACGGCTTTGTGGAAGCGGTCGACGACAGCACCCTCATGGCCATCGCGGCGAACCAGCCCAACAGCAGCGAAGGTCGCATTCACGGCGAAGCCATCGAAGTTCCCGTGCTCGAATCACCGGGGCAAAACCGCGTTGGGCGCTTTGGGTGGAAGGATCAGCACAGCAGCTTGCTGTCCTTCGCAGCCGACGCCTATTTCAACGAGATGGGCGTGACCAACCGCTTGCGCCCGAAGGATACCACCACCATCGGCAAGATTACCGCCGACCCCGAGGATACGCCGGACAATATCGGGCTGGCGGACATCGACCATTTTGCAGAATTCATTCGCGGCACCAAGGTGCCACCACGCGACACGGTATTGGCCGCGAGCGCCGATGCGCTGGCCGGACAAGCCCTATTCTCCAGGATTGGTTGCGTTACCTGCCACGTCTCGTCCATCACCACCGCACCCGCGGGTACGGTGATCAATGGCGGGGCCTTCGCCGTGCCCGACGCCCTGGGCAACAAAATCATTCACCCTTACGGAGATTACCTGCTGCATGACATCGACACCGGCGACGGCATCGTTCAAGCCGGACCGCAAGACACCGCCCACAAACTGCGCACCGCGGCCCTTTGGGGTCTGCGCATGCGCCCGCGTTACATGCACGATTTGCTGTCCCTCACGCTGGACAACGCCATCGAGCGCCACAGGGGCGAGGCCGAAGAAGTAAAACGACGCTTCGAATTCCTGACGCCCACCGAAAAACAGCAAATCATCACTTTCTTGAATAGCCTGTAATTCCGGAAGACCGCCGGGCGGGAGGCATTGTGCGGCTTGCCCGGCTCTTCCGTTTTCTCGAGACGCGGGAAACGCTCTACGGCCAGTCGAAGGGGTGCGCTCGCGGCGACTAGTAGTTAGCAAGCTGCGTCTTCAAACGCTCCACCGAGAGATGGCAGTAAATCGGAGAAAAATTTCGCTGCGTAACAGCGTCGCCCGCCTCACCGAAAACAAGGTAAGACTCCTGATCGCTAGTCCACGCCGCCCACTGCGGAACCCCCGCCCCATTCGGATCTCCGGACTTGGCAAAATTCGTCCAATACGTTTGCATCAGCCGCGAAAGTTTATGGTCTGTCTCGGTAACCGGCAGCCACTTCCACACACGATCTGTAAACGTGCCGAAGACGTACGGAATCTCGAGCGAGTGAAATGCTCCAAGATTCGACTCACCCTGTCCCGGCACCGAACGATCAAACCGGTAAACGAAAGCCCGCCGCCCGGCGTTCGTCGTCAGCGCCGCTTCCGCTCCTACCGGACACGCCCCAAGAATGTCGTTGCTGGCCTGATCGACAGCGAGCGTCCCGTGAAGCAAAATCCTGGCCATGTACGTAGCCACCGTAACATCCGTCCAGCTCCCGTAAAGTGGCCGCGCGAGATCCGCAAATAGCTTCAATTGGTTACTAACTCCGGGCTTTTTCGGCGGCGGTGACGATTTCGCTGTAGCCGCTTCGGCCACCACGCGGAACGCACTGAACTCTCTCGCGTTCAGCCCCACCAGCAGATCCACGGGCTGAATCGCTCCAGACGCGAACGCCTTCGCCGGCGACTGTGCAAGCACCCAGCCATCTACGACCGAAGCGTTCGGGTTGTATCCCGGGAATTGCGAAGCGATCAAACGATCTTCGATCTGCGTGATCTGCGTGGCCGGTAATTTCCTCAGAGCTTCGAGTTGGGCTCCGGGCGCGGTCCCAGCCTCTCTTCCGACCGCCACTCCCAAGGGCTCCATGTAAGCAACATTACGCTCCGGCTCGAGCCCGAACGCTACTCCACTTTCGGCAATGACCCTTTGAAACAGATTCTTTGCCAGCGGCGAAATCATCAGCGTGGTGGCATCGACGGATCCCGCGGACTCGCCGAAAATCGTAACATTCGCCGCGTCACCGCCGAATTGCGCAATGTTCCCTTGCACCCACTGCAGCGCTGCCAGCTGATCGAGCAGACCATAATTCCCAGAGCTGTGATGCGCAGACTCCGCGGTAAGCTCCGGATGCGCGAAAAATCCCATCGCGCCAAGCCGATAATTGAACGTCACCACAATCACGCCGTGCGCGGCAAGCGATGAACCATCATAGTCCGCCCCCACGCCCACGCGATTGCTCCCGCCGTGTATCCACACCATCACCGGAAGCTTTAGGCCCGCCGGCAGCTGATTTGCCCCCGTCGGAAGCTGGGGCGTCCAGACATTCAGATACAGGCAATCTTCGGAGGGCTCCAGCGTGTAAATCGCAAAATCAACGCCATAGGCCGCAGCCAGCGGCGCAAAAAAGCTGTCCGTACCCGAAAGCCGTTGCATACAGGGATGTGACGGCCGCGTCGCATCGCGCACACCGGTCCAGGCATCCGCGGGTTGCGGCGGGCGCCAGCGCAAGTCTCCCACCGGAGGCTTCGCAAACGGAAGGCCTTCAAACACTGCAATATCGCCCTGCATCCACCCCTGCAGCGCACCGCCAGCCAAATGAACCACCGGCCCACTAGGCGCGGCCGCGGAACGCTGCGGCTTTTGAGCACCCAGCAAAATAATCGGAAGCGCAAGACAAAAATGAATCAGTCGCACAGGAAATTTACTCCAATCGGCAACCGATACTATCACCGCCAGCGCCCTTCTCTCTGCAAATAGAAAAACCACAATTTGTCTTACCCCCCGCCCTATCCGCCGAGTCTAAGGGAAGCATATTGCCCGTTGCCGCGGCGGGTCTTCAGACCCGTTCTTTTGTTTCAGTAGCGCAGGCACTCTTGCCTATGCAGCTTGTGGGTGGACGCCGCGAGCGCGCACCATTGCCCAAGCGCACCAAGAAGGAGAATCCCATGAATCGCAGAAAGACTTCTCCAGAGCGGTCAGCGAGTAAATCCGAACCGGAAGAATACGACCTCATAGTCCTAGGAAGCGGCGCTGGCGCAAAAATCTCCGCCTGGACCCTAGCCGCCGAAGGTCAGCGCGTAGCTCTCGTCGAACGCAAATACATCGGTGGCTCTTGCCCAAACATAGCCTGCCTGCCCAGCAAAAATATTGTGCAGAGCGCCAAGGTCGCCCAGTATTTCCGCACCGGCGAAGACTACGGCGTAGTGACGCATGGTTTTACGGTCGATATGTCCAAGGTCCGCGAGCGCAAACGCCAGATGGTCTCCGGCTTGGTCGATGTGCACCTCCACAACTTCAAGCAAAGCGGCGTCGAACTGATTCTGGCGCAGGGACGATTTGTCGCACCGAAAACCATCGAGGCCAGTCTGTCCGATCGAACCACGCGCGTGCTGCGCGGAAAACGCGTAGTCATCGGCACCGGCACGCACGCCGCGCTCGAAGCGATTCCCGGTCTAGCCGAAGCCCAACCCCTTACACACGTCGAAGCGCTCGAGCTGGACAGCGCCCCAGAGCATTTGCTGGTCCTCGGCGGCGGCTACGTCGGCCTGGAATTTGCCCAGGCCATGCGTCGCTTCGGCAGCAAGGTAACCGTGATCGACCGCAATGACCGCCTAATGAACAATGAAGACGACGACGTCGCTGAAGCCGTTGGTCAGCTCTTCGCCGACGAAGGCATCGACGTGCGGTTGAACTCGGTCGTAAAACGTGTATCGGGAAAATCCGGCGAATCAGTGCAACTTGTGGTCGAGAAAAACGGCGCGGAAGAAACCGTCGAGGGCACACATCTGCTCATGGCCACCGGTCGAGTTCCAAACACCTCCGGCATCGGCCTTGACATCGCCGGGGTGGAGTTAACCGAATCCGGCTACGTGAAAGTCAACGAGCGCCTCGAAACCACCGCCCCGGATGTGTGGGCGCTCGGTGAGGTCGCGGGCAGCCCGAAATTCACCCACGTCTCGGAGGACGATTTCCGCATTTTTTACGAAAACATAAACGGCCGGCACCGCGTGACCACCGGCCGCCAAGTGCCGTTCTGCCTGTACACCGACCCGGAAGTCGCCCGCATCGGCCTAACCGAAAAGCAAGCCAAAGAGCAGGGCATCGCCTTCCGCCTCTTCAAAGTGCCAATGAATGCGATATTGCGCGCGCGCAGTACTTCGGAACTGCGCGGATTCATGAAAGCCCTAGTAGAAGCCAAAGGCGATCGCATTTTGGGCTTCACCGCATTTGCCGCGAGCGCCGGAGAGACCATGGGGGCAGTACATCTAGCGATCCTCGGCGGGGTCCCGTACACGGTACTGCGCGACGCCTTGCTGGCGCACCCGACCTTTTGTCGAAGGGCTAGGCGTCCTCTTCTCCGCCAAACCCACAGCAGTGCCCTCGACCGCCGAGCACGCGCCCGCTGCGCCGTCGAACGTTGCGCCCACCACGCAGGAGCGAAGCGCAAAGCGCGAGCGAACAGCCGGCGCGTGATCCATCTTGACTACTGGGTGAGAATGCCGGGTTACAGCTTGGACCCGTCGTCCAGGCGCTGCGACTACGAGACGCTGTGCGAAGCCGCCTTGAGTTGCGCCAGAGCCTCCACGGCATGCCGCAAGTCCACCAATTCGTCGGTCGGCGACGGGGTGATCGAGAGCTCGACATACCGCTCGCGGATCGCGTGCTCCGCCTGCGCGATGAGCACGGGAAGATTCATCGGGTTGCTGTTCAGCAGCGCTTCCGCATAAGGCCGGTGCCACCGCTGCGTCACAAAAAAATCCTCAAGGTCGATGTTCTTGGCCAGATGCGGAAGCGCGGCGAGCTTCGCGGCTTCCGCCGAGAAAAGTAGCTTCTTGATGGCGAGCGAATCGAGATCCGGCTCGTCCGCGTTGCCGTTCCTTCCGTTGCTGGCAGCGGAAATAGGCGTCGAGGATCGGTCGTCGGGAACATTCGTCGAAACGGATGCTCCGAGAGAGTCAGTGTCTTCGTTGTTGCGCATGAGAGCCTCCACACGTAGAGCAATACCAGAAACGCTGTAGGCCGTCTGTTCTGTTTGGCACAGCTAGGAAACGCTTCGTTTGGTGCCTCAGCGGCGAGTGCGAGACATCCCTCGGACGATCGACATCCCCCGCGACCAGGTGCTCGGGAGGATCGTCGAGGCTAGTCGTGCCCGTTAGTCGTGAAGGACCACGTTTAACAGGGAACTGTGGATCTGCATCCCGCCGTTGTAGTGAATAAACCCAAGTTTGCGGAATTTGTTCATGAAAAAATTGATCCGGCTGCGCGTGGTGCCCACCATTTCGGCAAGAGTTTCCTGCGAGATGGTGGTGATGACCGTGTCGGGCTGGCCTTCCTTGCCATACTGCGCCAACAGCAGCAGCGAACGAGCCAGCCGCTTTTCCGTGGAATTAAAGAGCTGGTCCACCAGATCGGACTCGACCCGCAGGTTGCGCTTCAGCATGTACGCGATGAACTGGTCCGCAAATTCCTTGTCCTCACGCAACGCGCGCATCATTTCCTTTTTCTGAATCACTTGCAAGATCGCCGGCTCCATGGCCGCCGCCGTCGCCAGACGTTTTGGCGAGCCGTTGCTGATGCAGGCCTCGCCGACAAAGTCTCCGGCTTCGAGGATGGCGATGATCGCTTCCTTGCCTGCCTTATTGATGACCGTGATCTTCACCGTGCCGGACTTGATGAGCGAGACGGTGTCTGCGGGATCGCCTTGGCTGAATATTTTCTGCGATTTCGTGAACTGCGCGGTGGTTCTGACCACGGCGGGCAAGCTGACGCGTTTACTAGGTTTGGCGGCCGAACGGGATGACCCTGTGATTGGCATAAAACGTGACAGCATGGTAGCACGGATAGTGGGCTTCCGGGAGGAATTCCTTCTGCGCCCGGCGGCGAGCGTGACCGAGTCGAACGAATCGCGCGGAAACGAACGAGACATAAATTGTCGTTGGGTGTGCTGAATTGGACTTCAATCCTTTGCAATTTGCGGCAGCATGTCACCATGCCGAGAGCAAAACGCCAGAGGCGCCCTAAGCGGGAGATTCAGGCACTTTTGCGGGCCGAGATGGCCCAGCCGCGTAAAGCCCACTCAGTCCAGGTGAAAGAGGTCGAGTTAAAAGTTGCTAAAGCCAAGGGGCGCAACAAAACCACAAATAAGGCCGTCAGAAACCGCGAGGAACTGGCGCTGGATGCGCTTGGGTAACGACCTGCGTGAGTGTGCAAAATGGGGCAGACGGAGAACCGCGCAGCAAAATCCTAAGGAAACTAGGAATACGCGCCTGGCCCGAGAGCATGGTCATGCCGCAGTGTCCGCTATGTCACAATGCGCGAATCCACCAATCGCGACGCCAGGGAACACTTGAAAGAATTTTGTTGGCGAGCGTGTTTGTACGACCCTTCCGCTGCGAGCGCTGCGATTAGCGTTTTTTTTTGCCGGTCCTTCAGGGAGAATCCAAATTCCTCGCGCGACGCCGAAGCCTACTGAAGCGCCCGCACCTTAGACTTCCCAAAAACGAATCGGCGCAAATAAAAAGCTGGGGTCAACCTGCGACCCCAGCCTCTTTATTGACAAACTGACGATGCGCGGCTTAGTTTGCTCGCAGCGCGGTCCTGACCACTTCGTTGATAAACGGCATACCGTTCGGTGTCCCGAGCCCCGTAGCATTGTCCCAGCCGGGTCCGGTGGTTAGCGACGAATCTGCGCCGAACACGAAGACGTCCCACCGTGTGGATGTGGAGCTCTGGAACAGCGCGCTGATGAAACCGAACGGCGAAACGTTCTCCAGCGGTTGCGCCAAATATTGCGCGCTTTCAAACGTTGGAGCCTTCGGCGGATTGAGAATCAATCCCGTGACGTTGAGAAGCGTGCTCGCCGGATTCAGGTTCACGTCCGTGATCGCGTTCGACGAGAGCTGATAGAGGATTGGCGCAGCCTGCCCGAGCGAAACTCCGCCCTGCGCGGCATACGCTTGGTTGGCGATGGCCCAGAAGCCCGAGAACGTCGGACAAGACAAGCTGGTGCCGCCCACCACGGTAACCCCAACGGGATCTCCGGGGATGCTGTCCGGCGTAATCACCACCTCGACGCCGGTTTCAGGATCGGCATTCATCGAAATATCCGGTAGCTGGCGGAACTTGCCCTTTAGCTGCTTCTGATATTTCGGCTTGGTGTAAACCACGCTGGTGCCCCCTCCCGAGCCGCCCTGGAAACCAAAAAAGAGTGGAGGAATGACCGGTGGATTCGGCGTTGGGTCGGCGATGCGCGCAAAGTTCTGGCCCCACGCGGTCTGCAATTTGATGTGGCTCTTGGCGTCTAGGAACGTGCTGGTGCCGCCGATCGCGGTGGCAAACGGAGAATCAGGGTTGGCGTTTACGGAAACAGAGTTGATGCCGTAGTCGGCGTTGTCGACCGCCAGGTTGTCACCGCTGTCACCCGTCGAAATGTCTTGATTGATTCCCAAGGCCGCGGCGATTTCCGAGATACCGTTTTCGACCACCAGTTCCGAAGGGAGAAACTCGACCAGCGCGATCTCCGAAATACCAAAGCTATTCGAGAGCACGTTGCCGAATCCGTTCTCGACCGCGAAAAGGTTCGCGATATCCAGATTGGTGAAAGAGTTGTCGGCACCCAGAACCAAAACGATGTTCGCGCCCGGAGCGACGGCGTGCGCCCACTCCACGTCGAGCGTGGTTTCGTATTGCCAGTTGCCGGCGATGCACCCATTGGTAGCCGTGCAGGTGGCCGATCCATTGGGCGTAAAGGTGGCGAAGTTGGACGAGGTGAGTTCTGGCAGGCCGTTCAGGTCAGAGAAAAGATTGACGTCGCTCAGTAGCGTGTTTGAGCCAAAGGCATCCACGATCACGATGGTCTGGCCCGTGCCGTTGAGACCGTGGCTGTAAACTTTGTCCAAACCATACGCCGCTTGAATTTCCGCGGCGTCGTATCCGCAGGGAGGTAGATTTGGCGCAGTACTCGTGATACTCGAACCGAAGCGATTACCGAAATACGTCGCCGTCGGAAAAGTGCCGGCCGTGGTAAAGGTAACCAGTTCCGGGGCTCGCAGGCAGTTGCCGGTAAAGAACAGTCCATCCGAGCCGACCGCCGTTACTGGCACGAGAGGATAGGCCGTGCCCGTTTCCGGATCGCTCGAGATGGTCACGTTAGCGCGATAGTTCATATCGCTCAGGCCTTGCACCGTGGCGACGAGCGGCGCTACCGCTCCGCTCACTGTCGCTTCCGAGTCCGCCATGCGGTGCATCACTCCATTCACCATCACGCGGTTAATCTGCACATTGAACGCCTTTTGCGCATCTCCCACCGTCGTTCGCGCCACCACGAAATGGTTCGCCTTGTCGGTCGACGTAACCACCATGTTGTGCGCCGCCAGGAACTCGTGCATCTGCGCCATATCCTTCGCGCTCGGCGCGAACTGTTCGGTATATTCCTTCATGGTTAGAAAGTGGTGGTAGCTCGGAGAAGACGGGTCGTACATCTCTTCGACCATAGTGTCCAACGCAGCCTTGTTGTGCAGGTTCAGCCAAACCGTCACGTTGATGGACTTGGTCGCTTCCTCCGGACCCACCACCGTGCCTGGCTTGGGTGTGGCGGCAAATGCCGGACTAATCAGCATTGCCAGCATGGCCAAGCCGAGAGACAGGCGAATGGCGACTTCGGTTATCTTTCTGATCCGTGGTGCCGTACTTGAGTGTTCTTGGTGCGCGAGCATCGGTATCTCCTTTTCTTTCAATGCCGTTACAGTTCCCCCCGGACGAAATTACCCAACGCGAACCGCTCGCGTTGTCCAAGCCTTAAGCAAAGGGCTGCTTGCTTTTATCCGGGAATATCCCGCTCGCCAACCGAGTCCTTCGAGCGGACAAGAAATTTCCCAGCTCCACGTTTTTTGAATTGGACAAAAGACACGCGACTACAAAACGTTCGGGACCAACCGGCAATCACCGTGTCTGGGGACGTGCACGGACGGCAATCGCTCGGGATGTTTACACCGGGAAAACGCAAAAGTCAATGCGGCATTTTCACCCCCGCCTTGGCCCCCTCTTGCACCGCCCGGTCACCGGGCCCGCGTCGCTATTCCGCGGGTTGCAATCACCCAAGCCATTACCAATCGGCAACAGTTTCTTGCCGTGGAGCTGCAGAAAAACGCAACGACTGCGACAATTGCGATGGGCCCACTCGGTCCGGTGCGTCGCCGAAAAAAGTCCCGCTCCATGCTCGCAATGGCTGGGCACACACTGGGCGACCCGGAAGGAGCAGTTTCACCAGTACGTCCGGGCTATTGCGCCAGGCGGAGGTGCCAGCGAATATACCGGAAGCGCCACCGGATGAAGCCCAACGGCGCTGTTCTACGGGGGGAAAGTACCGACGTACAGCTGAGTTGCTCGCCTGGGTTAGGCAGCTGCGGTGTATGACGAACTCGAACCGGCAACCTGACGTAGATCCCGGAAAACGTATTTTTTTGTGTGATAGGACTGACGCGGTCCACAAGCCCAGCGTGATCTGGTCCTTTGGGGTAGGCGAGACAACGATAGGCGGCGGAGCTGGGCAATACGGGGTGTTCGGCCGCGGGAGTTACAGGTAGATATGGGCGCTAATTCTTCAGTGCAATGGTTTGCGAGAGCCGACCGGACGTTGGGCAGCCAACCCGTGGCTCTGGAAGTAGGCGTGGAAGTCAGCGGCTCGCACACCGCAAGCGACACCGGAGCCCGCGCGCTTTTTACCGAAAAAACCGTAACCACCCTGGCCTTCGAGGATGGCGTAGTAGTGCGTCTCTCCGCCGCCGTCGAAGATGGCCAACTCCTCTTTCTGAAACACCTTGATTCTCAACGCGAAATCGTTACGCGAGTATTGCGTCAGCGACGCTTCGGCGCGGCGAACCCGTACGTGGAGCTCGAATTCACCGAGGAAGCCCCCGATTTTTGGGGCATGGATCTGGATGCCGCCCGCAACGATGCCAACGCCGCGGAAGAGCCAGTGTCGGCCGAAGTGGCACGAGAATTTCTAGCCAGCGAACAGCGTGAGCGCGAGTTGCAAACGCAAGCGGTGCTGCCCGACGCTGGCGAAGTCGCGAGGCTGCGCGAAGAACTAGCCGCACTGCGCTCGCAGATGAGTTCGCTGATGGAGACAAGCGCCGCACCTCCGTCACAGTCGCCGGCAAAGACGCGAGCGGTAGCCGAGCCGGCGGAACCAAGCGCTCCCGAGGCAGCAGCGGCGGAAACAAACGACGTGCCATCCGAGCCAGCACCAGAGGCCGCAGCACCCAAAGATTCCAGCGTTATCACCACGTTGTTAGGCCGCGGACCAGCCACGGAAGACGCCGCGGCCGCGCCTGGCTCAGTTGCAAGTAAAGAGCCGCGGAAAGACATTTCCGCGGAAGAGCCAACCGGAAGCAAGCTCACGCCACGCGTGAGGCTGCTCGCCGCTCTGTTGTTGCTCGTGCTCGTCGGTGGCGTCGCCTATCAAAAAGGTGTGCTGGCCAATTTGATGGGTGCGCCGTCAATTCCCGACGCGGGAGGCGGGCTAAGGCCGCGCGGCAGACTGAACGTTGCCCAGCGCCTCGCGGCCAGCGTGAAATCCGCGTTGCCGAACGGCTCTGCCAGTGCGGCAGATAGCACGGCATCTACTTCCAATAAACCCGATGAGTCGGCGAATGGCCGCCATGACTCTTCAGCCACCACGGCCTCCATACGCGAAGCGGAGCGGCGCGCTTCTGGCGATCACGCAGCCTTGCAGGAACAGGGCGGTAGCGTGGCCACGAACTCCGGCCAAGCTTCGGGCCATGCCGCAGGCACGCTCGATGCGAGCGCAGTTCCCGCGCCGGAGATTGCGCCCGAAGCTTATGAAGCACCGAGTTTGCTCAAAGCCGTGAACGCGGTTGCACCTCCGGACGCCGTGCGCAGCTTTGTCACTGGCGACGTGAAATGCGACGCGCTGGTGGACGTCACAGGAAAGGTGACCTCCGTGAAGGCCATCTCTGGTCCAGCACCGTTGCGCGCAGCCGCGGTCGAGGCGGTGCGCGGCTATCAGTACAAGCCAGCCACAAAGAACGGCCAGCCGGTCGCGGCCCACGTTACGGCAACGGTGAAATTCTGGTACGAGCCCTAGAGCCCCTCGGAATCGACCGATAGAGCAGCAAAGCGGGGAGAGTACCGCGCCGAACGCGCTTGTTACCGCAAAAATACCCGAAAAACCTGACCTCGTTGCTGGCCCTTCGACAGGGCCCAAGTCCCTCCATATCAAATAGTTGTGGCGTTATGGCGGCCACCGCCTCGTCTAGCCTCTTTCGATAAATCCCGCACATCTATTCTCTGTGTCGAAGGAGACCAGATGATGCCCAATCAGCAAAAAGATTTTCGTTGCAACGTTGAATTTTTACCGTCGCTGACCAGCGACGGGCGTCCGGCAAAAATGCCAAAGGGAATCAAGGGCACGAGAGCGTTTGCTCTGCCCATCGCATTGTTCGCTCTCGCAGCGACCACCTTTTGCGCCGCGGCCCAAGGCCAGGTGGTTAGGCAAGAGCAGCAATATCCCGGAGTAACCGTAGACCGCTCCGGAACCTTCCACGTGGAAGTGGTTCAGCGAACCACAAAAGCGATCAGCTACCTGCACCACAGTGGGCCCACGGAAGTGGACTTCCGCGGAACGGATTTAATGCCGCGCGCTATTGGCGAGATCCGCGCCAACGGCAAAGACGGCCGCATCGAGATCAAGGTCCGCGTGGACAAGCTGACGCCCGCCACGCAGTTCGGGCCGGAATTTCTCACCTACGTGTTGTGGGCCGTGACGCCGCAGGGCCGGCCAAAAAATCTAGGTGAAGTCCTGCTCAATGGCGACAGCAGCCACATGGAAGTGACCACGGATCTGCAGACCTTCGGCCTAATCGTTACCGCTGAGCCTTATTTCGCGGTCACGCAGCCGAGTAACGTGGTGGTGATGGAAAACGTCGTCAGCGACCGCACCAGCGGAACGGTCGAATGGATCGATGCGCATTACGAACTGCTGCAGCGCGGCGATTACGTCTCGAACGTCGAGGCCTCCGATCTGCAACCGTACGCGCTCGAAGGCAAAACTCCTCTGGAACTGTATGAAGCACGCAACGCGGTGCGCATAGCAAAATGGAACAACGCGGGTAATTACGCTCCGGACACGCTGCAAAAAGCCGAAGTGAGCCTGCAGAACGCGGAAGATGAATACGCCGCAAGGACCGGAAACAAAGCCGTAATCCAAAACGCTCGCGACGCCGCGCAAACCGCGGAAGATGCGCGCTTGATCGCCATCCGCCGCATCGAGGATGAGCAGGCCGCCAATGACAAAGCCGCCGCACAACAGCGCGAAGCGGATGCCGCGGCGCAGGTTTCGCAGGCGCAGGCGGATAGGGCCGCCGCAGAACAGGCGCGTCAGGATGCGGAAGCCGCCAAAGCGGCAGCCGACGCTGCAGCGCAGCGCGCCATCGACGAAAAGAATGCCGCCATCGCCGAACGCGCCGCCACCGTAGCGCAAGCGCAGCAAGCCGTCTCGCAAGCCGAGCAGGACAAAGCCGCGCTCCGCGAACAGCTTCGCGCACAACTCAACGCCATTCTGGAGACCACGGAAACCGCCCGCGGCTTGATCGTGAACATGTCGGATGTTCTCTTCGACACCGGCCGATTCACCCTGAAACCCGGCGCCAAGGAGAAGCTGGCAAAAATTTCCGGTATCGTACTGGCGCATCCCGGCTTGCAACTCCAGGTCGAAGGCTACACGGACAGCGTGGGAACCGACGACTTCAACCAAGAACTCTCCGAGCAGCGCGCCGGCGCCGTCCGCGATTATCTGGTCTCGCAAGGAGTCTCACCCGACGCCATCGTGGCGCAAGGCTACGGCAAGAGCGAGCCCGTCGCGTCCAACGACACCGCCGTAGGCCGTCAACTGAACCGCCGCGTAGAGCTAGTAGTTTCCGGCGCCCTGATCGGCTCGGTCGCGAGCCAGATTCCTGGGCGGTGAATCGAGCGACCCGGGAAACAACCAGATGAAACGATACCGCTGAGCCGCAAAGAACGCGGAGGAGCGCTTAGTAAAGACGCAGCGGGTTTCGGAAGTCTTTGGCTCCGCGTTGGCGGGTTTTCGCCGCCATAATAGTCCAGCAAGGGTAGGATCGGCGTTGCCTTCATCTAGAGGCACACAA
>JBEKVU010000007.1:0-20801 GCA_049513775.1 Candidatus Acidiferrum sp. | reverse complement strand
TGAAACGAATACAGCACGAAGGACAGCAGGCAAAACACGTAGAAATGCACCGCGCGCGGCGCATTCCACCGCTTCACAAAAATAAACAAGCCGATGAACAGATAGAGCAGCCCGACCACGCGAAGATAATTCTCAACCGAAGCCGGCTTTGGCGCGGGCGCGGTTACCAGCGGCGTCTCGAACTCTTCCCCATTGCGCGAAAGCTTGTAGCGCACCTGCGTCCAGATGCCGGCGCGCCATAACCGCTGCGTCACCTGCACCGCGCGCGTCATGGCTACGTCGTTAAACGCCACCAGTTGGTCGCCGGCGCGAATTCCCGCCTGCGCCCCCGGCGAACTCGGCGCCACTTTCCAGGCCTCAATGCCGTGATCCGTATCCGCCCACGCCACGCCGTCATCGGGCGAATCAAACAGTCGCCGCTGCTCAAAGTTCAGCAAGGCATAGGTGAACGCTGCCACGGTTGCGATGGCCAGTACAACAGCTCCGAGACTCGCGCGCAGGTTCTGTTTCATAACCGAAATGAATCGCTTAAATCACGCTAACCAGATACTTAGGAGCAAACCAATGTCCATTACCCGGCAGTTTTTCATATTATTAAATGACTTAAAATAAAAGACTTATTTACCCTGATGGCTTGGCGGCAGAGGACCATCCCGATTTTGGTAACACCCATACAGGTTTCAACAGGGCAAAACAGGAGCTAAAACTGTACGCTAAGCCCGCCGCGGAAGGTGCGGAAGGCGGCCAGGAGAGTTACTTGACCATCGCGACTGCCTACCGGCACGAAACCCTGCCCAAATAGGTTGTCGCATTCGGCCACTGCCTCCCAGCGTCCTAGCCCAAAGCGCGGCAGCGGCTGGCGCAGCCCGAGGTGGAAGTAAGGGTCCATTTGATAGATCGATTCGCCGTAAAGATCTACGCGCGAAACCGTCTCGCCGCCGACCCATTTGTATCCCGTATCCAGCTTGGTCCCAAGGCGCGGCACTCGCAGGCGCAGGTTGGCTCCCAAGGAGTGCCGCGGCACCGTGCGCAACACGTCACGCAAAAGGTCCTCCGTGTCCGCCGTGGGAATTAAGGCCCCCGCGTAGGCATACACGGCCGTCAGCTGCATATTGTCGCTAAGTTTTTCCGTCCAGGCGATTCGCCCGCCCCAACTACTCGAAGAGCCGCCGTCATAGGCAAAGCCATTTCCATAAAAATCCTGCAGATAGTCCGCCGCCGGCAAATCACTGCCGTGGCCGTATACCGCCACGTGGCTCTGGTCGTCATGAAACGCGGCAATCTGCAGCGCTCCGCGCGAGCCCAACTTGCGGCTGGCGTTCACTTCTTCATGCCAGCCACTTTGCAATACCGGTCGGCCGTCACGCCACAGCAACGCGGGAAAGGCATCCAATTCGCCGAGCGCCGCTACAAGTTCGTCGCCCTGCCGCAGGTCCGCGCTCGAGCCGGAACCCGCGCTCAACCCCTCTTCGGGAGGCAGGTCCAAAGCGTTCGGTCCGACCGGCAGCGACGCAAAGATGACAGCGGTATGCCAATTCGCGCTGTTCTTAACGTCGAGCTCCATCCGCGGCCGAATTGCCGAGGCCGCCCGCCCGAGGCCCACCAAAACATATTCGCCGCCATACCGCACCACCGCCCGGTCGCCGAGCGCAATCGCTCCACCCTGATCGATGCGCACGCCGCGGAACAGCGGGCCATCGAGCGAATTCTTGGCTTCGCGCAGCACCACCGCCGTGTACGGCCCGGCGCCCAGCGCGCCCGCAGGCAGCCAGATCGTCGCCAATCCTCCGCCCGGCGCGTCCTGGTCGTAGCTAACCTGGCTTGCGATCACCAGCCGGCCCGCGCCGCCCAGCCCTTGGTCGTATGCAAACGCTGTCGAAGGAGTTGGCGCCACGGTCGAAGGCGAAGCCAGCCGCAACGCACCGTCCGTAAACTCCATGCGCATGCGCACAGGTCGCGGGATGCTGTTGTCCAGATCGACGTTGGACGCGCTCACCGTGTTGGCATCCGTCCATTCCAGCGTCGGACGAAGCGCCGGTGCCGACCGCAATACCCACTTCCAATCGTCGGGCTCCGCGCTCGTATTCGCCGGCTCCCGCCGTAAACGATCGAGCGACGCAAACATCGATTCCAGCTCGATCCGCAAGACGGTCGTGAGATTCGAACTGATGCGTACGTGGCGTTCGAGGGTGGGAAGAAAACCGGCCAGCGTTACGCGCACCGTATAAAGGCCCGCGGGAAGCCCGTCACCTCTGAAAAGTCCCTGCGTGTTGGTGAGAAAATCGTGCGCCGGCAATATTCCGGCAGCTTCGGGCAGCACCTCGACGCTCGCGCCCATTTGCGGCGTACCGGCCGCATCGCGCACAAATCCAGAGAGCTTGCCGACCGTGGGCGCGGCAGCACTCTTGGTTTGCGCGACGGTGCATTTCGGCGCGAGTGCCGAAGTGCACAACGTTAGGACCATGGCCCCCAGGATCCGGAGGTGTCCTTGCTTCACGAGCTGTTACCTCCCGGGCGTTACGTTTGCTGCCGTCTTCGTATCCAGCGGCGCTTTGACCGAGAATTCCGCGGTGCGGGTGATCGTCTGCTTGGATAGCGCATCGGTCGCATTGATCTCCAGCGTGTACTTACCCGGCGATAGCGTGGCGAGCGGCAGCAGCCGCTCAATGGTGATCTGATCGCCGGTCTGTTTCATCTCTTCGGAAGTTTCCTTGAACTGCATGATCTGCTGCTCGCCCTTCTTCACCGTGTACTGGAAGGTGGCGGCGGATTTGTGCGTCTTGTCATCCGGTTTCAGGTTGTAAACCTGCATGTAGATGCCAAGTTTGTCCGTGGTTACAAAGTCCGCGTCCAGCTTCGGACGAACTTTCGAAGAGCCAATGACAAACTGCCCCGTGCCGATCTGCTTAGCCGGAACGTGTTCGATCTGGTCGGCCAGGATCAACGAGCTGGCTTCTAATTTTTCGTCTTCATAGCGCGGTACCGCAAGGCGCGTATTCACCACGCCCACATTGCCGCTGTCTACGTCTTTGATCACCAAATCCAGGCGATACAACCCCGGGCGCAAGGGCACGGATTTTTGATAGATCGATTGCAGCTTCAGCGATTGCTGGTAGAGCGAATCCGGAAAATCGCGGCTCACCGACTCTTCAAACGTTTGCACCACGCGCCCGGTCAAGGTGGTCACCCGGCCGAAAATATTGATGGTCGCCGAGTACACGCCATCCTTGCCGCGGAAATGCAGTTGCGAGTTTGGCACCTGCACGGTGATGGGCACCAAAACCGTTTCGTTGGTCACCTTCAAAAAATCCGTGCGCCAGCCGAATTTCATTTGATCGCGCACCAATCGCGCGGTCACCACCGCTTCGAGGTCCTTGAATTTTACCGGCGGCGGTTGCTGAACTTTAGCAAAGAGTTCCAGGCGGTTGAATTCGTCGAGGCTTGCCGGCGTTCCGCCGACGGATGTCGGAAGGTTCGTGCCATCTGAACGTGTAAAGCGATCGGCTTTGGAAGCCAGCCCTTGCTGCTCGAGCAAGCTCAAGCCCGCTCCGGGCACGTGCAGCAACGCATCCTTTTCTGAAGGATCCATCGTCATATGATATTCGCCGGAACTCGTGGGATCGACGAACTCAAGAATGATGTTTTCTCCCACGCCCTCAAGATAGCGCCAGCGCCAGGTTTCCCACGGATACGTGCTCGTCGAACCGCCGCCTTCTTCGATTGGCCGGTCGTATGTTCCACCCGTCGGATGCGATTCGATTTCGTCCGGCGGACCCCAAATGATGTACATGCGGCCGCGATCGGTTTTCCAGCCCGGGATGCCCGAAGCGTAATGCTCGTTGGCATAGGCGATGCGGCGATAGTGCTCTTCCTTAAAGTCGTTGTCCGGCAGGTCCGGATTGCCGCTGCGGCGCAGCCAGAACTGCTCGATAAATTGCTCGCGTTCTTCGTTGGTCGCCAGTTGCAGGAAGGCATTTCGCTCGTCGGGCGAAATGATGTACACCACGTCCTCATTCAGCCATTGCCGGTAGGGCGAATCTAATTCCTTCAGCGTTTTCTTGATCTTTTTCTTCTGTTCTTTGTCCAGGTTTTGGTGCTTGATCTCCGGCGGCGGATCTTGAACTTGCGGCGTCTGGGCCGCGAGCGGCATGGAAAGTGGAGACGTGATCAAAGCGATGGAAAATAGCCAAGCAAACAGGGAGCGCGCTACCTGCGACATAAATACACCTCTGACTTCCTGGACGTTGAGCAGTTTAACCCCGGAAAACTCCGGCGTCAATCGAGGAATCTCCTTCGTTTTCTGACACTTGCCCCGAGGCTCGGTTGGAATCCGTCTTCAAAAAATTGGTTGCCTGACTTTTTTCGTCCTGTACCAACGGCCAGCTACCGGGTCCGGTACGAATTTCGCCAATTCCGCCTTGGTTCCACTCGGCGGCCGCGCCATAACTGTACGAAACAGTACTAGCGGTCGTATTTACCACCTTGCTAAAATTTCCGGGCAAAGGAACTGCGCCCTGCTCTTCAACTCGTTATAGCGGCCGCCCTCTTCGGGCGGGCGCCTTTTACCTCGGCGCAGCACGCCCGCGCGCATCGTCGGCTTTTGACTTTGGTAGGGGCCGAGCATACTGCGCCCCCCCTCTCGGCAAGATCGCAGATGCTTGCAGGTTTCTGTAGTGGCCGGGCGTCAGTCCCGGCCTCCGGGCTATGCCCCCTGAGAGAACAGCAGGGGCCAACAAACCCAGCCGCATGAACGCTTACAGAAGTATATCAAAATAAAGGACTTTAACGCGCCCTAGAATGAACACCTACAAAAAGTCCTAGAGGCATAAGAGAGGCTGACGTCAGGCTGTGAAAGGATTTAATGCGCAAGGCAGGTTCAAATGGCCCGTCTACTGCACGCGGTGACTTTGATTCTCCGAACCGACTAACAAGTCGAATATTGCCAGCACGTGCCGGCGATATTCCACCATCCGCGTGAACACGTCTCGCAGTTCCGGTTCGCGCTCTGCTTCGCGATGCCATTTCAGCAGCACCGCTGGCGGCACCTGGATGTCTTGCCGCAGGCGGTCTGCCGAATGCCCACGCAGAAACAGGCCGTAGAAGAACGCCGCTTCCCGCTGCGGGAACTCGAAGTCATTGACGACTTCGGTGGGCACGAATTGTGCGATGTGCGTCGCCATAGCGAATCCGCAGTTTACAGAAAAACTTTGCCGCGTCAAGTAGGACCGATGGTTCAATGCGCTGATACGGACAACTCCTTAGAGATGAGCGAACCTGCGAATTGGATTCAACTTGCCGCGCCTCCCGCCAGCCGCCCAAACCCTCGAAAATAGCCGCCGGCTAGGCCCATCGAGGCGTTCTCCTGACCGTACAACGCGGTGCTTGCTATGCGGTTCTAATGGCCTTAGGATGCTTAATAGATGGCCAAATTAGCCAAAACCACCAAGATCGCCAGAATCGCGAAGGTCGCGGGTGGCTCCCTGCTCGGGCGCAGTGTCGGGGCCTTTGTGCGTTTCGGGGTCGCGCGTGGCGTGCGCTCCGTCGAAGTGAAGCCCGAAGACTTCCGCAAGCAGCTTGCGAACAAGCATGGCCTGTGGATCCCGGACTTTACCCGCATGCGCGATGTGCCCATCGAGCGGCTGGACGCCATTGCCAAGACCCTGATCCGCGATGCGGAGCGCATGGCAGCCGCCGAAGGCGCGGGATTTGGCTTGGGCGGCATGATCACCCTGCTGCCCGATACCAGCTTTCTGACGCTCATTACCCTGCGGTTGATTCAGCGCTTGTCCCTGCTCTATGGCTTTGACACCTCGGCGCGCGGCGAACGCCTCGAAATGTGGAAAGCCGCCGCCGCCGCTGCCGGCGTAGACTTTGGTAAGGATTTCGCCGAAAAGCAGATTCTGGAGCGCATGATTCCCCGCATCGCCCAGCGGCTTGCGGTTAAAATCGGCGTTGAATCCGCGGAAAAATGGGCCGCGCGCCTGATTCCGCTGGCCAGTTCCGCGGTCGGCGGCACTTTGAATTTTGTGTTTGTGCGCGGTTGGGGACGCCGGGTGCAGCGCCACCTTCGCGCGCGCCACCTGAATGCCCGGCCGCTCGCCACAATTGGCGCGGGGCCGCACGCGGTGGGCCACCCGATACTGGTTTCCTAGCGGCTGGCGTTCGGTACCGAGTCATCAAAGCTTGCTCTTTGCGTTGGGTCAGGATTGGCTGGGAGATTGCCATGCTCGTCAAACAGAAGATCGTCGCCGGGCTATTGTTGCTGCTGGCGGCGACCATCGTGCTGCTTGCGCTGCCCCAGCACGCCGCCACGCGTTCTCGAGGCGCCGTCGGGGGTCAAGCGCCGCAAACCCAAAAGCCCTCCGGCTCCACCGGCATGGACATGTCCTTGCCCAGCTCAACCGAGCAGGTTCCCGCCTTTCATAGCCAGCTACCGCGCACCCCGCTGCCCGAGACCCTCGATCCCGCCCAGTTTTCCGGGGTCTTGGTGCAAAACGCCTACACCGTAGCCGCTCGCATTAGGAAGCTGCTCTACCAGCAGCCCTGCTACTGCCATTGCGACAAGAGTCAGGGACACCACAGCCTGCTGGATTGCTTCGCGGGCAATCACGGCGCGGAATGCAACTTGTGCATGGCGGAGGATTTTTACACCTACGAGCAGTCCCGCGCCGGTAAGACCGCCGCGCAGATTCGCGCCGGAATCATCCATGGCGAATGGCGGAACGTGGATTTGCAGAAGTATACGGAGCCGCTTCCCGCCAAGTAGGCGCGCTCTTATAGATGCCCTCGCGTGTCTCTCTCCTCGTAACCGTCGGCCTTCTGGCCCTCTTCGCCATAGCTACCCGACCGGTTGCTGCTCAGGTCTCTTCAGCATCTGCGGCAACGGTCGTCCCCGCACCGGGCGCCACGGAGCCGGAATCGCCTAAATGGAGATACTTTCGCACGGGCAACACCTCCGACAGTACCGCCAAGCCGCGTCCGGGATTTGCCTTGATGGGCGGCGGAGCGCGGCAAGATGCAGCATTTCATTTTCTCTGCGAACGCAGCAACCAGGGCGACTTTCTGATTCTGCGCGCCGATACCGAGGACGATTACGCCAAACAGGTAAACGAAGAGATCAAAGCTCTTTGCCCGCTAAACTCCGTGGCCACCATCGTATTTGCAAGTCGCGAAGATTCCGACGACCAGAAATTAATTGAAATTATCGAGCACGCTCAGACGATATTTATTGCCGGCGGCGATCAATCAAACTACGTGCGCTTCTGGCAGGACACCCTCGTACAAGACGCGCTGAACCGCCACATCGCCGCCGGTAAGCCACTCGGCGGTTCCAGCGCCGGCTTGGCCATCCTCGGCGAATTTTCATTTTCTTCCATGATCGATACCATTCATTCCCCGGAAGCCTTGACCGATCCCTATGGAAATAAAGTGACACTGTCGCGGGACTTTTTGCACATACCGCAGCTCGCGGGCACCATCACCGACACCCACTTCGTCAAGCGCGATCGCATGGGTCGATTGGTGGTGTTCCTGGCGCGCATCCTCGAGGACGGCTGGACGGATCGCGTTCGTGCTATCGCGGTAGAAGAAAATGCCGCGGTGCTTCTCGCAGCGGACGGCTCAGCAAAGGTGGTTGGCGATGGCCCGGCGTATTTTCTGCAAGCCAGCCGGGCACCGGCGATGTGCCATGCGAAAACTCCGCTACGCATGGCGGGAATTTCCGTTCACCGCACGCCCGCGGGCGGAACTTTCAATTTGGAAACATGGATGGGTACAGTCGGGGACGATTACCAGGTGGCTGCGGCAAACGGAGAGCTAACGACGAGTGGATCGACGCACGGTGTTTACTAGGCGCGGAGTCAGCTCGCGGGACGATCGGCCCAGCTAGAAGTGCACGGTCCTTCTAGAAGTGCACGACCGCGCCGCCCACCAGCGTGAAGTTATTCTGCGACTGGCTGAAAAATGAGTTGTGCAGCCAGTCTCCCTGCAAGCGCAGGGATAGCCGCGGGTTGATGCGATAGTCCGCGCCACCGCCCACCTGGGCCGCAAAGGCATTCCTGCCCCCCTCCGACGTCTGCGGCTGCTCATGCGAAAACCCGACCAGCCCATGCAGCCACGGTTCCCAGCGCCGCTGCCGCCAGGCGATGCGCGGTCCGCCGGTCAGGTTGAATACCTTGACGTGCTCGTTCTCAAAAATCGTCGGCGCAAACGCCGCCAAGACGTTGCCTTCAACGCCCAGCCAGTTGTTCAGGTAATACGAAATGGAAGTGTTGAAGCCCACCGCGCTGGCGTTGAAAATCGAAGAGCGGAAGCGCTCCCAACTGGCGCCGAGGCCGAGCTGCCAGCGATAGTCATCGCGTCCACCGTAGAGAAAACGAGGATCGGGAGAAGGATCGGGCACGGCGGCCGGATCGCCGGGCAGGGCTGCTGGAGGCACGGCGTACGGCGTAGCAAAATCGCTGCTGGTCGACACCGCGGTTGAAACCGGCGCGCTCGGCGCCGAGATGGCGTTGTAGGCCGCCAAATCGCCGGCATCGCGGATAGCCGCAAAGCGCACATCGGAAATCGTGGAAGAATCGCTCATGGCGGCCGGTTGTGTCACGGCGCCGGCGCCCATTAGGTCCTGTGCTTGCGCTGCGGACACGCTCCCCAAAAACAGGACTACCCCTGCCAATAGTTTGTTCATCAGTTTTCCCTCAGCGGGCTTTTCCCACGCCGGCAATGAGCCACGTGAATACGGTAAGCAAGACCAAGGTCATTTGTCTATGCCCTTTCACACTGAGAGCGCCAAAAGCATAGGGGGAGTGGCAAAGACGAAACAAGCAGGCGGGGGCGTCAAACCGCCGGGAAGTGCCTGGAAAATGCGGGATTAGCGGCCGTGCCGCAGGTAGTCGTCTGTTTTGTTCAACCAATCCTGCCGCGGAGGATTGAATACGTCGAGGTCCACGGTGTCCTCCAAGGCCCAGGCCTCATGCGGCATGTGCGGCGGAATGCACAGCACCTCGCCGGCGTTGACCACGAGCTCTTGACCATCGACGGCGAATTTCAGCGCGCCTTCGAGAATATAGGTCACCTGCTCGTTCTCGTGATGATGCAGCGGCACGTGACCGCCCTTCTTAATGAACACGCGCGCCAGCATGATCTGTTCGCCGACCAGCATCTCGCGGTCGATCTGGGGATTGAGCTCCTCGCGCGGCACTTGATTCCACGGAATATATTTTAGTTTGCCGGAAGCACTCATGGTTTCTCTCCGTAAAGCTTTGCCGCATTGTCGTGCAGATAGAGGTGCGCAATTTCTAAGGCTTTCGCTTCGCTGAACGCGCCTTCGGAAACCAGTTCGGCGAGCGCGGCGGCCAGCGCCGTGCGCGAACTGTAGGTGGCCATCCAGAAGCTTTCTTCCGCGCCCAAAGCATCGCTGAAAGGAAAGGCGTCGGAGCCGAACATCATCTTGTCCGGAAAGAGCGTGATCAGCTGTTTTAAAACTTCCTTGAGTTGCGAGGGATACAGCAACTCGGACTGCAGCGAGGTATCGAGATACACATTTTTCACCGCGGTGAGCAGCGCGGCTTCTTTGTAATAAGGCCAGCCGCCGTGCAGCAGCACGAATTTCACATTTTTGTAGCGCGGATCGCGCAAGACGTTCTCGAGGTTCAAGACGTTGCCCTGGCGCAGGCTGAAATAATCTCCGATGCCCACGGCGCTGTGAAAATGCATGGGCAGATTGAGTTTCTCCGCCTGGCCAATCAGCACGCGGAAAATATAATCCTGAAACACGCGGTACTCTTCGGCGCTTGGAACGCCGCCGCCGCGATACTTGTTGTAAATGGCTTCGGCGGTGGCGCGCGGAGGATCGGTGAAATACAGCGTACGAAAATACGCCGCCTCAAACTTAATGGCCACACCACCGCGCAATTTCTGATTGTCGACCAGGGTGCGGCGAATGAAATCCTCGTAGCCCGCCAGGTCCGCGGGCAAGCCCTGAATATTTTCAAACTTTTTGTAACGGCCCAGCATTTTTTCCTGCAGCGGGATGTACACGCCCATGTCCGGATTGCTAGCGGTTTGCGCGGTGTTGTCAAAGGGGAAGAAAAACGAATCGACGAAAAACACCCAATGGAAGCGCCTGGTATCGAGGTATCCGGGCATCAAGGCGCGGTTGGCAAGGCAGGTTTCGATGTTTAATTTATCCAGAATGCCGTCGAAATATTGCGGGTCGCCGGATTTTTCCGCGGCTTTGCTTTTGTCCGCCAGCCATTGGGCGTGCGCGGGCTTGAAATCATCGTAGGGATAATTGAAGAGGGCTTTGGCGGCGATCACGAACTCCGGATTGTCGTCGCGGATGCGCAGCTCGCTGCTTTCGCCAGGCGGCGCGGCCATGGCGTCGACGTCGGGATCGTCGCCAAAACCGGGGTGGGCGTGGTTGTCGTAGATGGGAATTTTTTCGATTTGCGCCAGCAAGCGCTCGTAGGTTTTCTGCAGGTCGGCGCCGGGGAAGGGCCGGGATTGGGCTTGCGCGGTTCTTGTGCAACATGAGCAGAGCGCGGAAAGCACCGCCACTGCCAAGAGCGCATCCCTCCGTCGCGTCAAGCCCCATCGCAACAGGTGTTTCATTTTCACTTGTGCTCCTTGAATTTGTGACGCGCCCGCCTAAAGCCCCGGGGCTTTGCCCCGCGCTACAGGGAGTTTCTCGCCGGCACGGTGGATCCCCAGCCCGCGGCGACTTTGGCTATGCGCTGCAAAGCTTCTTGCAACAACGGGGGCGCGCTGACCAGGGAAAAGCGCAGGTAGTTTTTTCCTTCGGCGCCGAAGGCGGCCCCGGCAATGCCCGCCACGCCGCCCTCTTCAAGCAATAGACGCGCAACTTCTTCGGCCGGCAGTCCGGTATCTTCGACGTTCACCCAGGCATAGAAGGCGCCTTCGGGCTCTTGACAGCGAAATCCAGGAATGCGATTGAGCCCCGCGACAAAGAGATCGCGTCGCTGGCGATATTCCTCGACCATGGCGTCGACGGCGTGCGTCGCGTCGCGCAGCGCTTCGACGGCAGCCAACTGCGTAAATTCCGCCGCGCAGGTAAAGGTGTTGAGCACCACCAGATCCATGGCGTCGATCACCGGCTTGGCGGCCACGGCGTACCCGAGCCGCCAGCCGGTCATGGCAAAGCTCTTTGAGAAGCCATCGATGATGACCGTGCGCTCCGCCATGCCCGGCAAGGCCCAGATGGACGGATATTCGCCGCCAAACAGAATGCGCGCGTAAATTTCGTCCGAGAGCACCCAAAGGTCGTGTTCAACGGCGAGCGCGGCCAATTTCTCTAGAACCTCTGAATGAAAGACCGTTCCGGTTGGATTGTTGGGCGAATTAAAGATCAGCATGCGCGTCTTGGCGGTGATCTTTGCGGAAATCTCTGCCAAGTCCGGCTGAAACTCATTTTGCTCGCGCAGCGCGAACGGCACGGCCCGGGCTCCGAGGCCGCGCGTAAAGGAAGGATAGATGGGAAAGCTCGGATCGGGATACAACACCTCGTCACCCGGCTCGATGAGCGCCAGCATGGCCAGGGCGAGCGCCATCTTGCATCCCGGCGCCACCAGGACCTGCTCCGCGCCAACCGTCAGACGCCGCGTGCGCTGCAGATATTCGGCGATAGCCGAGCGCAACGCGGGCAGGCCGCGCGTGGCGCAGTAGCGGTCGTGGCCATCGGAAACCGCTTGGCGTACCGCGTCGCGCACCGCCGGCGCGGGATGAAAATCCGGCTCACCCAGTTCGAGGTGAATGATGCATTTACCGGAGCGCTCGAGCTCTTTGGCGCGCGTGTAAACGGCCAGCGCGCCTTCTCCGCTCAATTGTGAAACACGTGTTGCAATTCTTCGCGTGGGCGTCGAGTGGGTCATGAATTTGGCCTGAGGAGAATCTTAGCACTGTGTGGGATTTTGCGATGCGGCTTACGGTTTTCTTAACCAAGCGGGCGCCGAGCACGCCGAGAAGAGCACCCCCGTGAACAACCGCCCGGGCTCGATGTGACTAGCTGCCGGCGGATTTGATGGCCGGGGCGGCTGCGGGGAGCGGGGTTACCGGGATGTGCAGGCCGTCGATGAAGCGGGGGAACATTTCAAAGGCGGCGGCGGTCAGAAATAGTTCGATCACCTCGTTTTCCGTGAACGACTGGCGCAACTCGGCGAAGAAGGCGTCGTCGATTTCGCATGGGCCGCGATGAAGGCGATCGGCAAGGCGGAAGCCCTGCTTTTCTTTTTCGCTGTACGGACCAGCTTCAAAATCCTGCACGCCGGAGATCTGCGCGTCGTTTGCGCCTTTCTTTTTGGCGGAGGCGGCGTGAGCGCGGATGGCGTATGCGGACTGATGCAGCGTGGAGATACGCACGGCGACCAGCTCTTTGTACCAGCCGGACAACGCGCCGTCGCTGAGCAACGGCTTCAGAAATCCCACCACGCCTTGCGCAATTCGGGGAGTATGCGCCAGCACCTTGAACATATTGGGCACCACACCGCGCTCGGCGAGCAAGACGTCGTACATCGCCGCGGCTTCGGGGGTGACCCTTTCGCGTTCTAGCAACGTGACGCGCGCCGAGTTCTCAGGCATAACACAAAATCCTCCGCAAGGTACTCTAGCAAAAAAAGAAAGAGCGCGGCGTCTCGCGTTTTCGCGAGGAACAGCTCCGCGCTCTCTTGGCCGAAATGATCCGCGCTACGAGCTAGAACGAATACCGCAGCGAGAATTGAATCAGGCGCGGCTGGCCGTTGGTGCTGACGATTTTGCCGAACGGCGTGGCCGAAGGCGTCAAGTATCCGTTGGCCTGGCAGGTGCCGACCCCCGGGGTGCCGCAAACCGCGGTCTCAATGTCCGTGACCGCGGGATTGGCGAAGTTCGGATGATTCCAGATGTTGAAGAAGTCGGCGGTGAAACGGAGGTTTTGCCGCTCCTTCAAGTGGAGGTTCTTGATCAGCGAGAAGTCCCAATTCTGCTCGAACGGACCACGGTAGGCATTGCGCTGTAAATCACCGAAGCCCGTGGTGCAGAAATTGGAGTTTGTCGGGTCCGCCGGGTTGGGGTCGTTGGGGTTGCAGAGCGTTGGGTAGAGCAGCGGCGCTGGGGTGAAAGCGGCCTCATTCAAGTATCCGTTGTTGATGCGGCTCGTAAGGCTGCCCGTCGCATATCCGCTGCCGACGCTGGTACCCGCGAGATTGGCTCCGAGCAGCGGCGTGCTGCCAGCGCCAAGGAAACCGGTTCCCGCCTCGGAATCGATGACGGAGAAGGGCAAGCCCGACTGCAGCGTGGTGATGCCGCCGATCTGCCATCCGGCGAGGGCCGCATGGACGATGCCCGTCGAGTTGTGCAGGAATGGCAGCTCGTAGACATAGCTGACCACCAGGCGATGCGTGCGGTCGAAGTCTGAAAGGCCCGCGGAGGCGTTGACGTCCGTCTGGCTGTTGTAGGCGGTATTAAACGCCGTATTCCCTGTGGAAGTAGCGTCGATGGCTTTCGACCACGTGTACGCGGCCTGGAAGTAGCCCTGCGACCAGCGGCGCGAGATCGTGGTTTGCAGGCTGTTGTAACGCGACCAAGCGTCGTTGGCGAAAATCTGGTAACCCGAGTAGCCGTTGAGCCCCGGCGTCGGAGTGCGGGCCGGGCCGTTGTCAAAGGTATTGGCGGTGATGTCGAAGACGTCTCCGTTGACGTCCTTTACGACTACGGGATTGGCGGGCGTAGCGTCGAGGGACTGAATGGCATCGCGCGTGTCGCGCAGGTGTACACCGTGCGTGCCGACGTAGCCCACCTCGAGAACCCACTGGCGGCCGAGAGAGTGCTGGATGGTCAGATTCCATTGCTGGGTGTTGGGAACTTTGAAAGCGCGCGGGACTTCGAGGGTGAAGAGGTTGATGGTGCCCACGCCGTTGCAGCCGGCCTGATTGGCATAGATGCCGCCCTGGTTGGTGTCGCCGGCGGTAAAGCCCTGCAGCACGCTGAGGCACGGCAGATATGCGGGGCTCAGCACACCCGCGGGGGGCAAAGCGTTCGGATTCGTGGCGGGATTGCCCGCGAAGAAGCCGCCGAGGCTGTCCACGCCGCCGCCGCCGAAAGCGATCGGAAGGAACGGTGCGTTGAAGCTGAGCTGATCGACGGCGCCCACGTCTTCGCGCACATAGTAGATTCCGTAGCCCGCACGGATCGTGGTGGTGTGTTTGCCGAACAGGTCGTAGGCCAAGCCGATGCGCGGACCGAGGCCGGTTGAATAGTTGTTATTGAATGTGGTGCCCGGTCCAGCGCCCGTCAATCCAGAAACGCCCAGCGTATTGACGCATCCGGGAAAGATATAGGGATTTTCGCCGGAGTTTGCGAGTGCGGATTCGACGTTGCCGATATGGCAAGCGCCGTCGTTCCAGGCGCCCAGAATTTCCGTGCGCAGACCGAGGTTGAGGGTCAGGTTTTTGGTGGCTTTCCAATCGTCCTGCGCGAACACGGCGTAGTCATTCTGCTTGTACTGGTGGTTGAATACGCCGCCGCCGCCAAAACTGAACTGCGGAGCGCCAAGCAGGAAGTTCTGAAAGTCCGTGGTCGCTGGAGCGATCGGCCCGTTAGTCGCGGTGTTGGTGAAGAAAAGCTGGCCGTTGAAGACCTGGGGAAAGAGCTTGTCCAGATTGACGTAGTCGATCTCGCCGCCGAGACGCAGCACGTGCGCGCCGTGCACCCAGGAAACGGTGTCGACCAAAGTGTAGTTGTTCTGGGTCTGTGTCTGGTTGGCGGAGGGCGTCGGGCCGAACTGAAACCCGGAGCTCTCCAGAGTGAATTTGTAGATGCTGTCGGTCAGGTTATTTGTGGGGCGGTTGATGCCGACGTCGCCGGCGGTGATGGGATCCTCGTTGATGCCGCTATTGTTGATGTGGTTGAAGCCAAAGCGGAACTCATTGACGAGGGTCGGCGAAAACAGGTGCGTCTCGGCAAGGGTGAAGAAGCGGCCATGCAAAGGGAGCACATAGGGAAAGTTGAGGTCGGTGCTGGCGGCCGCGGCGCCAAGAGAGGCCTGGAGACCGCCTGCGCCGAAGGGCAGAAAGGATTGGGAGTCGGAATAAAAGGTTCGCGCGGAGAGTTTGTCGACGCCGCTACGGAAATCCTTGTCCCAATTGGCGGTGAACTGGTTGTCATTATAAACGCCGGGTTTACTGGTGACGAAGGACACGGTGCTGCATGGCGCGGAGCCGATGGCGTTGGTGGGCGCAGGGAAGAGATAGCCGCCTGCAGCGCCGCCAAACTGATTGCTCTTGGCTTGCAGCAGCGCCAGCGCTACGGGATCGATCGAAGGAATGTTGCAATCGGCCTCGATGGCCGCGGCCGAACTGCGATCCGCCGCCGGAACATACGGAATGCTTGTCGAGATAAAGGTTCCGGGGGAATCGCCGCTCTTCTGGCGCGTACCTTGATAGTTGATGAAAAAGAAGCCGAACTTTTCTTTAACCACCGGAGCGCCGAGACTGCCACCGAAAATGTTTTGCTGCACGATGGGGCGGCCTTCGCCGGCGGCATTCAGGAAAAAATCGTTAGCGTCAAGATGATCGTTGCGGAAAAATTCGTAGGCGTCACCGTGAATGGTGCGGGTGCCGCTTTTGAGCACGGCGTTGATGTTGCCGCCGCCATTGCGCCCCTGGCTGGCGTCGTAGAGCGAGGTTTGCACCTTGAATTCCTGGATGACATCGGCGTTGGGCAGCGGCGTATTGGTCAGTTCGGCGACGTTGTAGTCGGTGGCGGAGATTCCTTCGATCAGATAGTTGTTGTTGTCTTCGCGCTGGCCGTTGACCTCGATGCGCACGTTGCCGCGGCCAAGCTGTGTCGAAGAGTTGAGCTCGCTTTGCGCGCCGGAAGAGAGCGAGAGCAACTGTTGAAAGTTTTGTGTCGCGAGCGGCAGGGTGCGCACCGTGTTGGAAGTGATGGATTGTCCGGTGGTGGGATTGCTGGTCTCTACGTTGGTCACCCGCGCGGTGATCTCCACGGTTTCCGATACCGCACCGGTTTTCAGCGGGATGGTGATGCGCGTGGTTTCCGTGACGCGCACTTCAATGTTCTCGGATTTGGATTCCGCGAAACCGGACTTGTTCACGACCACGTTGTAGGTACCGGGCGGCAGTAAGGTGACCACGAACGTGCCGTCGTTGCCGGTCGGCAGCGTGCGCGTCACTTGATCGGTCTTGGTGTCGATGATTTGCACTTGCGCGTCGGCCACCGTACCGCCGCTCGAGTCCTGCACTACGCCGCTGATGGCCCCCGTCGCGCCGCCTTGCGCAAAGGCGCGGCCACCCATCAGCATTACAAATAGAAACACGACTGCTGCCAGAATTCGGTTAGCCCTGTACATTTGTCCCCTCAGATAGAAGCGATTAGAAATGCGCCGACACACCCACCGATGCGGCGCACCTCTTCCTTCGACTTGTCTACTTAATTTGTTTCGCTTAATTTGCGAGCCGGGGCTTTTTGCCCGGCTTTGACTCCCACCCCGAGAAATAATTTCGCGATCACCCGCGAATCGCGTTTTAGACCACGGACCACCCCTGCCGAGCAGCAAAAAATCTGCTATCGAAACTAACGATAGGTTTTACGCGTGTCAAGCCGCATCCGCTGAAGATTTTCGATTAAGGAAATACAATTTTTTGTTTGTATAGCGGTGTTGCCGCGCAATCACTTGACGGCGGCGACGCCAAGGTAGACGATAGCCTTTCATGTCTCGCACAGCCCCGGTGCGCCTTCCTCTGAGAGGCCCAATGGTTACCCGCCACGGTTTCGGCAATTCCCCGGTCAAGCAGGTTTTCGGTGCGCTGTTTTTCGGCCTGCTGGCTTTGATCTTCACCACGCCGCCGGCGGCGGCGGACTTGAGGCACGCGCGCATCATTCGGCTGAGCCTGGTACAAGGCGATGTGCGCTTCACGCGCGACGCGCAAGGCGATCCGCTCACCAACGGGAAAAACATCTGGGAAGCCGCGGTTCTTAACCTTCCAATTCGCGAAGGCTACGTACTGGCCACGGACCAGGGACGCGCGGAAGTGGAGTTTGAAAATGGCGCGATGGCCTTTTTGAGCGAAAACACGGTGCTCGAATTTTACGATCTCTCGCTGGACAACGGCGCACGCACCACGCGCCTCGTGTTGCGCCAGGGCGCGGCTTCGTTTTACGTAAATCCGTCGGGTGGAGATTATTTCAGCGTGACGGGCGGAGACTTCACCGCGGAAGCGGATGGGAAATGTAATTTCCGGCTGGATAATTTTGACGACGGCAGCAGCGTGAACGTGATCGGCGGCCGTGTGTCCGTGGTGCGCAAAGACCAGACCACCGAACTCGTGAAGGGTCAATCACTGTCCATGAGCGCTGGGGACACCAAGAACGTAAACATCGCCCGCCTGCCGGACAGCGACGATTTCGATCGCTGGGTCAGCGGGCGCGAAGACAGCGTGGTGACCGCGACGACGGCTGGGCTGCAATATGCTAGCAACAACTCTTCGTATAGCTCGGGATTCGGCGATCTGTACACCTACGGCTCGTGGTTTCCCGTGAGTGGCTACGGGTACGGCTGGCGTCCCTATGGCGTTGGGCTTGGCTGGTGTCCCTTTGATAGTGGCGGATGGTTTCAAGATTCCGCCTTTGGCTGGGGCTTTGTCGGCAATCAGCCGTGGGGCTGGCTGCCGTATCACTACGGCGGATGGCTGTTTCAGCAAGGCTTTGGCTGGCTGTGGGTTCCAGGAAATTTTGGGGCGGCGGGGTATTCCGCCTGGCGGCCCGCTACGGTGACGTGGGTACACTCGGCTGCCGGAACCTTGGGAATCGTACCGCTTCATCCCTCGGACGTGCGCGGCAAAACTCCCATCAATCTGGCGCAGGGCGTTTTTCCCGTGGCACACGGCGCGGTTTCCAGCCAAGCCGTGTCTGGCTCTTCGGATTCGTGGAAACTGGACAAGTCGCCTGCTCGCAATGCGCTCACCAGTTCGCTGAGCGCAAGTTCGCGCCCCTCGCCTGTTTCGCGCACCACGCTTTCCGGTGGATCGGGCAATCGCATCGTGGCGATCGGCCCGAATTCAAGCATCACCTATGACGCGCGCGAACATCGTTTCGTAAATTCCGAGGCCCTGCCGGCGCACGCAAGCTCTAGCAGCGAAGAAGCCACGAACGAGAAGGCGGCCAGTTCCGAAGCGGGAAAAAATTCCGTCCTTGGGGCCACCTCGACGAGCGCGGCCCGGAAAGCCACGACGCCTGCAGCGCAAACCTCTGCTGCCCGTGGCAATGAAGCGGCGCCTCCACGGCGCACGTTAACCCCGCCGCCTTCGGCATCCGAGCGCAGTGCTGGCGGCAGTGAATCGTTCGGTGGTGAACGCGGCGGCCCGGCTTCGACGGGTCGCGCATCTTCATCGGCAGGCTCGTCAGCACGGGGTTCGTCCGGGTCCGCAGGATCTTCCGGCGGCGGCCGCCCCCACTAGCCGAACACACCTTGGTAGGCGCAGGAGTTTTAGTCCCGGCCTTCTCTGCATGAATGATTTTGCTGCCCTACAGCGGGCGGGAAGGTTTGCCTTTGATCTGCAGCGCCGTCTGATTCGCGGTGTTGTAAATCACCGTTACTCGGTCGCCGTACTGATAGCCACCCTTGTCGATGGTCTCCTGCATTTTGGCCGCAGCGACCGGCGAGAGAGCGAAAGTCTGCAAATCCAGCTCGTTGTTCCTGGCGCGCACGGTGATCTGCGCCGTGTTCGCGTGCACTACCAAGCCCTCAAACTTCACAACTCCCGCAGGCAACGGTTTGGGCTTGGGCTTTATCGTGTTCACCACGATGGGCGCGGCGGTATCGACGGCAATAGGAATCAGCGTGGAGGCCGGAGTCTGCGCGGCCGCAGGCCAAGCCGCGAGCAGTGCGGCAGAAATAAGAATCCCGCGATGGCCTAGCAATTTCATTCCATTTCGTCCGTGGCAATACGCAGCGATTTCAGAAAGCGCAAGTCCTGCGGCGTCATGGTCAGCCGCTGCTGCGAGACTTTCCGTTCCGCGTCCTGCTCGAAAGACTCTTGATCGACCTGAATGCGCAAAGATTCAAGAAAGCGCCGGTCTTGGGTGGTCAGCTTGGAATCCTCAAGCGCCGCGGCATCGCGCTTGGCCAAGCCGATGGTAGCGTCCAGCTTCAGCACAATGTCGTAGCCATGCGCGCGCACTCCGGCAATAGCGCCGGTGATGCGGTCCGAATCGGACACCGTGTCATTAATCGCGTGGCCCAATTCCCGCAGCAGGTTTTTCAGGTGATCGTCGAGTTGCAAGGGCGTTTCTCCCCAACCACTAGGCACATTCTAGGCCCAGGTTATATTGGATACAAGAGAGCTTCGCATCGTTGTCTCCAAAGAATCCACAGGCCTTTGGGACAGTTCTTTAGCGCATTTTTTGCATCGATTTTTTGCATGCGACCGGTTCCCGGAAATTTCGCTCGCGCTAACATGTCAGTTAAATCAGACGCCCGATTTTCTCAATTGAGTCCCCAGAATCGTACTTTACGTTACACTTCCTCCATGCCCGCCGCCGTAAGCAGCGTAACCCGTGCGAGTGCCCGCCTAGCGTCTGGCGCCGGCGCTGGTGGCGCAGCCGGCCAGGCAGTCCCGCAGGGCGGATTTCGCCGTTTTTGGCGGGCCCTCAAGCAGCTCTTTCACGAAGTCACCGGCGCCATGTTCGCCATCCTCGCCTTTGTCTGGATCAGCAAGGCCTTCCGCGCCTGGACCGGCGACGTGGCGCGCTGGCTCATTGTGCTGGCCGTCGTGATTGCTGCCATTTTTACCTTCTACGCTATCTCGTCATTCCGCCGGGCGCAAAAATTATGAGCAACTCCGACGCCAAACCAAAAAGCCCGGCCGCGTCGCCGTCGGTCCCAGCCGAACGCAAGGAAAAATTCACGACGCTCTCCGGTACACCCATCGAGCGCCTGTACACCCCCGCCAGTCTTCCCAATTGGTCGCCCGACGAGGACCTGGGCTTCCCCGGCGAAGCTCCGTACACGCGAGGCATCTATCCCACCATGTATCGCGGCCGCTTCTGGACCATGCGCCAGTACGCCGGATTTGGTAGCGCCCTAGAATCCAATCAGCGCTACCGCTATCTCCTCAGCAAAGGTCAGGTCGGCCTGTCCGTGGCTTTCGATCTGCCCACGCAAATCGGCATGGACTCCGATAGTCCTCTGGCCCTCGGCGAAGTGGGCAAAGTTGGCGTGGCCATCGACTCCCTCGAGGACATGGAAACGCTTTTCGACAGCATCCCGCTTGAAAAAGTTTCAACCTCCATGACCATCAACTCCACGGCCGCGATTTTGCTGTGCCTGTACGTCGCGGTGGCTAAAAAACAAGGCGCCAGCCTGCAAAAACTTTCCGGCACCGTGCAAAACGATATTCTGAAGGAATACATCGCGCGCGGAACTTACATCTATCCGGTGCGCCCGGCCATGCGCATTGTCACGGACATTTTCGCGTGGTGCCATCGCGAGCTGCCCAGGTGGAACACCATCTCCATCTCTGGCTATCACATTCGCGAGGCCGGCTCGACGGCGATCCAGGAAGTGGCTTTCACTCTGGCCGACGGTATCGCGTACACGCAGGCGGCCATTGACGCCGGCCTCCGTGTCGACGATTTCGCGCCGCAACTTTCTTTCTTCTTCAACGCGCACAGCGACCTGCTCGAAGAGATCGCCAAGTTCCGTGCCGCTCGCCGCCTGTGGGCTAAGATCCTGCGCGAGCGCTTTCACGCCAAAGACCCGCGTTCGTTGCTACTCCGTTTCCACGCGCAAA